>CAYYIA010000149.1:0-5080 GCA_964471875.1 uncultured Acidimicrobiia bacterium | reverse complement strand
GGGGATAGAGCGCCGGCCTCCGGAGCCGGGTGCGCAGGTTCGAATCCTGCCGGGGGCACGGCGGAGTCGAACGCCGACGGCGGACTTGGCAGCCCGTGAGGCCACCACCGCGCGTCCTCAGGGCGGCGGAACACGTCAGCCTTCGGTCGGCTCACCCTTCGACTCGAAGTGGGGCGTGGAGGACTTGGGGCGCCTTCCGGAGGCCGGGGGTTCACGAAGCCACACATCGCGCTGTGGGAACGGGAACTCGATCCCTGCTCTGTCGAACGCGGGCTTGAGCCGCTTGCGCACCTCACGCGCAGCCGCCCACTGCTCGCCGGGATGGACCTTGAGCACCGACCGGATGGTGATGGCGGAGTCCCCGAACGACTCGATCCCCCAGATCTCCGGCTCCTCGAGCACGGTGACGTTCTCGAGGGCATCGCGCCACACCGAGTCGAGGACTTCCTTGATGACGTCGCTGGCACGCTCCAGGTCTGCGCCGTACGAGACTCCGATGTCGATCACGGCCCGTGCCCACTTCTGGCTCTTGTTGCCGACTCTTCGCACCTCGCCATTCGGGATGTGCCACACGGTGCCATGCACATCTCGCAGACGGGTGGTGCGCAGGTTGACGGCTTCGACCATGCCGGAGGCATCGCCGAGATCGACGACGTCGCCCACGCCGTATTGATCTTCTACCAGCACGAAGATGCCAGAGAGGAAGTCGCGCACCAGCGACTGCGCCCCGAAGCCCAGTGCCACTCCGATGATCCCCGCGCCGGCTGCGAGCGGCCCAAGGTTGACCCCGAACTCACCGAGCGAGATGACGGTGGCGAGTGAGTAGATGGCTATCGAGGTGACGGAACGCAGCAGTGCTCCAAGCGAGTTTGCTCGTTGGGCGGACCGCTCCGCCTCCACCGCCGGGGAGCTCTCGTCCCTGGCTCCGTCGGGGAGGGCACGCGTCGTATCCGACACCTCCCTGTCCCGCTGTTGGGCGGAGAGTCGGTCGACGAGCCTGCGGATGGCCCGTCTCAGCACGTGGTTCACCGCAATCGCGACACCGAACACGAGGAGGACCGTGAGTGGGCGCGCCAGCAGCCAGTCGACCAGGTCGGCAAGATCGCCGTTGCCCGTGGTCTCGTAGACCCATCGGCAGATCAGGCTCGGGTTGTCGCCACACGCCGATGATGGATCCACCTGGAGGACAACCGAGGAGCCTGAAGAGTTCATACGCCACCGACCCTACCCCGGCGGGCGGACTGCCGCCCTTGTCGTGGCCGGTCGCACGTCGCCTCCCTGGGAACGGCAGACTTCCACGAAGATCCACTGCAGGGGCGAGACGACGCCGGGCCGATCTCCCGATCGGGCATCGTCACTCTCGGCGGTGTCGAGGTACGTACCGACGGTGCCGGCCTCACGACGTGGGAAGACGACGTGATGGTCGCATCACATCAGGCGTACTGGTTTGCCTGGAGCCAGTTCCATCCCGCCACCCTCGTGTGGACGCCGCTGTCGGAGTCGTGAGGGCCGTCCTCAGCCCGCCAGCGCTTCCCAGGTGGCTCGGGTGACCACTCCGGTGGGGTCGAGGCCGTTGGCTTGCTGGAAGGCGAGCACCGCGCTCCGGGTCTTGGGGCCATAGACGCCATCGATCGATCCCGGAGCATGTCCGGCGGCGGCGAGGAGTCGCTGCAATTCGGTCACGGCGGCGCCGCGGGACCAGTAGGCGATCACGACCTCATTGGGGTTGGGGTCGACCGACCCGCGGTCGGTGGTGAGGGCGTCATAGGTGGCCTGGTCGACCACGCCGCTGCTCGACAGGCCGTGAGCCGCCTGGAAGGCGCGCGTGGCGCTCTCGGTCTTGGCGCCGTAGATCCCGTCGATGGGACCCGGGGAGTACCCGGCGGCGACCAACTTGCGCTGGACGTCGAGGACCGCCTCGCCGCGGCTGCCCGGCGCAGCCACCGGAGTCAGGTTCGGTTCGGCAATCGGCTGAATCGGCGTGGTCGCATCGTCGAGAGCATCCCACGTGGTCTTGTCGACGTATCCCGTCGCGGGAAGGGACACGGATTGCTGAAAGGCGATCACCGCGTTGCGGGTCTTGGTGCCAAAGATGCCGTCGATGGGGCCGGGAGCGAACCCGAGGTCGGTGAGCATGGTCTGCAACTCCACGACCGCAGAGCCGCGGGACCCGTAGGCGAGGGTGGTGAACGGGTAGCAGTCGGAGGTGCACTGCGTCTGCGCGGCCCGAAGGGCGTCGTAGGGGTTCACGATCACGCCTTCGGGGTCGTACAACTCGAAGTGGAGGTGCGGCGACGTGCTTTCGGCGTTGCCGGAGTCGCCCACCCACCCGATCAACTGGCCGGCGATGACGTGGACCCCGGGGAGGATGCCGGGAGCGACTCCCCACGCCGGGTTGACCGCTCCGCCGACCGTGGGGCCGAGCGTTCCCCGCCCGTCGTCGGTGCCGGGGGTGTCGTTGTTGAGATGGAGGTACCAGGTCGCCCAATCGTCGTCGTGGTCGATGACGATGGTGCAGCAGCGGTCGGGACGAAGCGAGTCGGGATCGCGCGAGTAGTTGACATACCGCACCGTGCCGGATGCGGCCGCCACCACGGGAAGCATCTTTGCTCCCATGAGGTCGGCGGCGTGGTGGTACCCGGAACCGCGCGCCGAGTAGAACGTGTTGGTGTAGCTGACCGAACCGTTCACGGGAAAGGTGAGCGGGTACTCCACCATTTCGCCGTAGTCGTGGAGGGTTCCATTGAAGGGCGCCTGATGGTTTGCCAGTGCGACAGGGGCGGCGATGACCATGACGAAGAGACCGACGAGTGCGATCGGCATGGTTCGACTGACTACTCGCCTCATCCCCACCATGGCTACTCACCTCATCGGCGCACCGACCGCCGGTTCTTGAACCGACCGTAGGAGGGTTTCGGGACTAGTCACACCCGCGGTTGTGCAAGGATCGGGGCATGGACATCGGGGCCATCGCCGGCCTCCTGCAGCGACGCCGTGACGAACTCACCGCGGACCTGGAGCGCCTCACCGCGCCTCCTCCTCCCGGGTCCACCGTCGCCTTTGGCAAACGGGTTGGTGACGGCACCGCAGAAGCGGTGGAACGCTTGAGCACCACCGCCACCGCCCGCTCGCTGGCGCGCTCGCTCGCCGACGTGGAGCGGGCCCTCGCCAAGATCGCAGCGGGGACCTACGGGCTCTGCGACCACTGCGGAGCGACCATCCCCTTCCCCCGACTCACCGCCCTCCCCGCGACCTCCCACTGCGTGGAGTGCCTCAGCGCAAGCTGACGCTGCTGCCTCGGGCGGACATAGAATCCCCACGGGTCACCAGAGGGGGTAACCATGCGTTCCGTTCGTGCACTCCTTGTGCTGCTGGTCCTGCTCGCCGCGTGCGGCGACGACGATGCAACGACGACAACTGCGGGAGGCACGACGACGACGGCAGGTGGCACCACCACCACCGGCGGCGCCACGACCTCAACGGTGCCGGACGTCACCGCGGCGTCGATCGATCTCGACGATCTGACCCTCTACCTCGAACCGGCGGACATCTCGTATCGGATGACGCTGCAGTTCCGTTTCGTCGCCGGCGATGTCGACGGCACGCAACAGGTCGATGGTGGAAAGATCCTCGATCCACTCCACTTCGAACTCACGGGACGAGCCGAGGGCGACGCCACCGGGCCGCAGTGTTTCGCCTTCCACGACCTGCCCGGCTTCATCGATCCCTATGCCACCTTCCTGGACGAGGGCGGCATGCTCATGGGTGAGGCCACCCTCATCGCCGAGGGCATCGAGTCGAATGGGCGGGTCGTCAACCGCTACGGCATCACGATGGAGAACATCGACCCCGCCGACGATGCCGGCAGCGAGGTCGATGAGCTTTCCGAAGCCTTCATCGACATCGATCGCGAGGGTCGCTTCGTGGTGCGCCTGGTGCTGAACGGCCGGGGCCGCAGCGCACTGCTCACCGGCCAGCCGTCGCTCGTCGGCGACATCGACTACTCGCTGGACTTCAGCGAGTTCGGCACGATCACGGAGTTGCAGGCACCCGAAGGCTGCTGATCCCGGGCTGGTCACCCGGCAGCGAGCAAGCCGTCGATCTGGCCCATGGCCGCCGCCATGCCCTCCTCCATGCCCATGGCCAACAGCGATTCCATCGCCTCCGTGGAGGGGAAGGTCGTGGCGGTGACCATGCGGGTGCCGCCACCAGGGCGAGCGGAGAGGGTCACGACGATCACCATCGTGGGCATGTCGGCCATCGGGTTGCCCTGTTCGTCGGCGAAGCCGTCCTCGAATTCGAGGCGGCGCGGCGGGTCGACCGAGATGATCCGCCACCAGCCCCGCGGCTGATCGCCCTCGGGACCCGTCATGAAGTAGTCCACCTTGCCGCCGGGGGTGAGGTCGTGTGCGACCACCGTCGCCGGATACATCGGGGGCCCCCACCACTTCTCGAGCTGGCGCGGGTCTTCCCACAGACGCCACACGCGCTCGACCGGTGCATCGAACTCCGCCAGGACGGTCATCGTCCCGGCGCTGAGATCCTTGTCCACCTGGATCACGCTCATCGTTGTGTCCCCTATTCTTCGGCGAGGATCTCGCCCATTCGTTCGATGCGGCTGCGCCACACCTCTTCCAACCGGTCGAGTGCCCTTCGGACATCGGCCAGAGCCTTGACATTGCCGCGTACCAATTGCTCGCGACCGTTCCGGACCTTGGTGACGAGGCCGGCGCGCTCCAGGACCGCGACGTGCTTCTGCACCGCCGCCAGGCTCATGGGGTACGCCCGGGCCAGCGCCGATACCGAGTGCTCCTCGCCGAGCGCGCGACGCAGGATGTCGCGACGGGTCGGATCGGCCAGGGCATGGAACACCCGGTCGGTCTTGGCGGTGCGCGTATCTACAACCATTTGGTTGTAGATTATCGGCAGCCACCAGCCGGGGCAAGTCCCTCGGGGTCGATCAGCGCTTGGTCTGCGCCTTGACGAACTTCGTCAGGATCTCGGTGAGGTTGGGGCTGCCGATCTCGGCGAGGTCGTAGGTGACCCGGGTGTGCGGTTTGTCGATCTCGAGGATCCGGCC
>CAYYIA010000148.1:0-5112 GCA_964471875.1 uncultured Acidimicrobiia bacterium | reverse complement strand
ACGCCGGGGGAGCGCCGGTGAGCCACCAGATGGTGCGTCGCCATCCGGCCATCTGGGCGACGAGCACCAGGGCCAGGGTGAGTATCCCAACGGTCGATCCGAGCAGGTACCACATCGAGGCGACCGCGATGACCGACAGGTCGATCATCAGGCTCACGCGAACCAGGCCCGGTCCTGAGACGGTGGCCGGAGGGTCCACGCTGAAGGGGACCACACGCCTCATCACGATCGGTAGTCCCACCACGAAGGCGACGGCGAAGGGCACGGCCCACCATCCGAGCAGTTCTGCCGCTGCCCAGGGTCCGGCAACCCAGGCGACGGCCTCCACCGCCGCACGCGTCGCACTCGAGAGGGGAGTCTCGCGCTCAAAGGTGGGTTCGCGCATCGGTGGTCCCTTGTGGTGAGTGGGTGCCTGGAGACTTCCCTTCTCGTGCCCCCGGGAGGACTCGAACCTCCGCACGTGGTTTAGGAAACCACTGCTCTTCTCCCCTGAGCTACGAGGGCGGGTGGGTGCGTTTCTTGGCCCGAAACGCTGCCTGCCTGTCAATGGGGGAGGGTAATGGGGCGAGTGGGCGAGGTTGAGGTGCCGTTGGGATTGCCTCACCCCTCCCTTGCGAAGAACCCCCAGACCGTGTTGGAGAACTCCCCGGCAGCAAACTCCACGGTCCGGGCCCCCTCGGTCATCGTGTACACCGCAAACTGATACCGCTGCCACGGGTAGATCGGGTCGGTGACGGTGGCCTGCTCTCCGGTCGGGGTCCAGGCTCGCCATACGTCGATCCCGTCGATGGCAAAGGGCTCACCGTCGAAGCAATGGCCGATGAACCGCCATGGAGTCGGCTCGTCACCACCCCCTGCACTCCCGGCGTCGCTCACCGGAAGATGCACGCGTGGCCGGCCCACAGGTTGGTGACCACGGCGGAGGGCGACGAATCGGACAACACGCCGCTGTAGCCCGAACCATCGATGGCGGTGAAGAACTCCACACCGAGGCTGGTGTCTTGAACGGTGATGGTCCAGGAGGCTTCGACGTCGGCTCGGCTCGAGCCGATCCCGATGCCGGTCATGTCGGTAAGGGTGGAGTCGGGGCGCAACGTCCACGACTGGAACGCTCCCAGGGAGAACCCCACCTGGATCGTGTCGGGCCAGGCGGCAGCGGCGTCCTGGCCGTTGGGGCACTCAGCGCTTCCCGGCCCCACCTCGGCAGGCGCTCCCAGCACCGCCTCGAGAGCGGCGAGGACGTCGGCCTGCGGCGCGCCGAAGAGGAGTGGGGTCGTGGACCCGTTGGCCGCAACCAGGAGGAGGCCGTCGGGTGCCAGTGCCACCACCGGAGGTGCCGCCGCGCTCGTGGTGGTCACGGCACTGGTCGTGGTCGCCGCCGCAGTGGTTGTCGTGGCTTCGCTCGTGGTCGTGGCGGCGGTGGTGGTCGGAGCGGCGTCATCTCCGCAGGCGGTGAGTCCGCCCGCCAGGAGCAACACGGTGACAAATGCCGAGCGACGGAACGAGTACGCGCCCATTCGGTATCGCTTTCGATCGGGTTGGTCGATGGTACCCCGAGGGGCGACTTCGAGGGGGCGACCCTTCATCGCGTTCGGCCTCAGGATTCCGCCCGGAACGGGGACGCCCCGGGTCACGGCCTGACGGGTTCGGGTCTGCGCGCCCTGGTGGCAAGTACCAACGACCCTATCGGGGGGCACCTGCGAATCAGGAAGGTGGCCGGATGACCGCACCCCGATCGGCCTCCATCGATCTCTACTGGATCCCCCTCGGTTTCGGAGGGTCCGGGCTGGTTCGGTTCAACGGTCGGGTGTACGAGCGGATCGCGGCGTGGCGGCAGGGTCGTCCTACGCTGCGGCTGCTCCACACCGCCCTGCGGGTCGAGGTTCCCGACGGGACGTTCGTGGTGGAGACGATGTGGCCGATGCCGGACGGCCGCGTCGAAGGGCGCGGAGTGACCGTGACGGCACCTGTCTTCTTCCGGCCGTTGGGGCGATGGCGGTTGTTTCGCTACGAGGTGCGTCGCTGGCGCGACGGCGTGCTGCCGGACGCCGACGCAGCCCTTGGAGGACCGCATCGGGTCTCGGCGAGCAACGAGGCGGCCCGTCGACTCCTCGACCTGGTAGGCGCGGTGCCGCCGCTGGTGTGGGGAAGAGACGAACGACGCACCGGGGAGATGTGGAACTCGAACTCGGTGATCGCCTGGCTGCTCACGAGCGCCGGCATCGAGATGGAGACGGTTCGTCCACCGACCGGTACCCGTGCCCCCGGATGGGACGCCGGTGTCGCGGTTGGTCGCGACGGCGATCGGCCGTCGAACGGGAGCGCGTAGCCCGGCACCCACAACCTCCCGCGGCTACGCTTCCCCGGCCGCGCCGACATCTCGCATGTCCCCGCGCATCCGTCGATCTGGAGGGTCGCTTCGTGTCGAACATCAGCCGTGACCTCAAGGCCCTGGCTCGCCTCGCTCCCCGTCCGGTACGGCCCGAAGAGGCCGCCGTGGCCCTCGGTGTCGAGGTCTCGGCGGTGGTGGACGAAGGCGAGGCATTGGTCGCCCAGGGTCATCTGGCGTTTCGCGACGGAGGATTTGCCCCTGGGTCCGTAGCCGACGACGCCGCCACCTCGACGGTACGCGATGCGCAGCTCGCCGGGAGCCTTGCCGATGCCTGGGCCGCAAAGGGAGCCGACCCCGCCGACGTGGGCCGTCTCCTCGCCGCAGCTTCGCGATGGGATGAGGCTCGCGACGCCCTGGCCAACGCCGCGCTCAAGCCCGATCTCGATGCCGGCCTCGCCGGCGAACTCGCTCGACTCGCCCTCCAGGCTCAGGAGCATGCCCCGGGCCTCGACCGCGTCACCCAGGGCCGCCTGCGGCTGGTCCACGCTCGCTACCTGCGCGCTGCCGGTACCTCGGCCGAGGCCATGTCCGAGTTGGAGACGGCGGTCCGTTCCCTCGAGGGTGTCGAGCAGATCGACGCCCTCTACTTCGCCACGGTGGTGGCGGACGACATGCAGTCGCCGCAACGCGCCGAGACCTACGCCGCCCTCGGTGAGCACCAGGCATGGGCAGCGAACCTCCCCGCCAAGGCGGGGTCACTCCTCACCCTCCGCGGCCGGGTGCTGAGCCGCATCGGCTTCCCTCGCGAAGCCGATCGAGTGCTCGAGCGCGGTCTGGAGTTGCTCGACTCCCACGCCGATGCGACGCAGCGGTTCCGGGGGCGCCTCAACCGGGCGTGGGTGCAATTGGATCGCGGCCAGGCGGCGAGCGCCGAGACCGGGTTCGCCCGGTTGCGCGACGAGGCCAAGGATCTGGAAGGTCCGATCTCGCTCGCCGACAAGGAGGCGTACTGGGCTCGGGCCGCATTCGCCGTGGGCCGGCCCGCCGAGGCCCTTGCCGCGGTGGAGCGCGCCGAGGCTGCTTCCAAGCAGCTCGGGGTGGCCGCCCCGGGATTCATCGCCGCCATCGCCCGCGCCGAAGGAGCCCTCTACTTCGAGCGGTATGAGGACGCTCTCGCCGCCGCCGACCTGGTCATGGAGTTCGTGGTCAGCCAGTTCAAGGATTGGGAGAACCGGGCCCGGGTGCTGCGGGCCCGTGCCCTCGTCGGCCTGGGCCGTCTCACGGAGGCGACCGCAGAGACCGCCAAGGCGCTCGAAGCCACCCCGGAAGGTGTCAACGGTCTGCGGCTGCGCAAGGAGATCGAGGTGGCGCGGCTGCTCGCGTTGCCCGCCGATCGCCCGTGGCCGCAGCGTGAGGTGGAGAACCTCACCGACGAGTTGCTCGCAGCCAACTGGAACCTGGCAGCGCTCGACCTCATGATCGCCCGCGCCAAGCGCGAGAAGGACACCGAACTCGCCCTGTACGCCGCCGGTCTGGCCAACGACCTCGGCCTTCCCACCCTGGCGGTCCGTGCCGCCCATCTCGCCAAGCTCTGGGCCGATCCTGCCGGACAGGCCATCGCCTTCGGCGCGCAGAGTGTGGTCCGCCATCTGCCGGAGGCCTGGGCCGCGGATTGGACCGGTCGCGAGCATGTCGCCGCCGCCCTCGCCGTCGAGGTGGCCGATGATCACCTCGCCTCGGAGGCCCTCACCGCACAGTGGGCCGCCGTCGTGGAGGGATCCGGCCTGGGCGCCTATGAGGTGCTCAGCCCGGCACAGCGTCGCGCCCAGGGTCTGGTGCGCCGTTCCAAGGTGAAGAACACCGGCCGTCGTCTCATGCAGGCCGCGGCGGTCTTGTTGTTGGCCGGCGCCGCCAGCGTGGCGGTGAACCTGTTCCTCAGCGAGGACGCACCCGAGGTCACGACGACCACCGCCGCGGCGACCACCACCACGCTGCCGCCACTCGAGGCGCGCCAGATCGAACTCCCCGAGGGCGTCGAGTTCTTCTCGGGAGTGGTGTCGTACCGCGGCGACAACGGCCGTTCGGGCGTGCTCGAAGGGACCGGGGTCCGCGAAGCCACCGGGTACTACTGGACCTACGCCACCGCCGATCCGATCGTCGCCTCGCCGGTCACGTTCGGCAAGTGGGTGTTCATCGCCAGCACGGATGCCACCGTCCACGCCGTGGACATGTCCAACGGTCGCCAGTTGTGGAGCACCCGGGCCGAGGATGCGGTCTACGCCACCCCTGTGGTGGCCCAGGTGGACGACCCCTCCGGCAACGCACAAGCCCCCTCGCGCCAGGTGGTGGCGTACGGGAGCGACGACGGCTTCGTGTACTTCCGCGACGCGCTGCTTCCCGGAGGCAACGTCTTCTGGCGGTTCTACACCGGTGACGGGATGCGGGTGCGCGGCACCCCCCTCATCGTGGGCGACCGCGCCTTTGTGGTGACCAGTGGGCCGTCGAACGGCCAGGTGATGGCACAGGCGATCACCGCGCAGGAGGTGGCATGGACCTTTACCCCGCCTGAAGGCGAGACCCTCGGCCCGGTGCTCGGGTCGCCTGCCTATGCCGACGGCATCCTCTACTTCGGTTCGCGGGGTGTGGACGGTCTCCCCGGACATCTGTTCCTGGTCGATGCCGAGACCGGTGAACTCATCTGCATGAGCCAACCCATCGGTGACATCGAACTCAACCCGGTGATCGTCATTCCGGTGGCTTACGGCTCGAATGCCGATACC
>CAYYIA010000147.1:0-5123 GCA_964471875.1 uncultured Acidimicrobiia bacterium | reverse complement strand
CAAGGTCGCTCCAGATGTCGGTCGCGCGCGCCTCGAAGTCGCGGCCAGCCTCGAGGCAGCATTGGCCGCAACCCTCGGCGAAGGGGATCCGGTGGAGCGACTCGGCGCCCTGCGCTCCCGGATCACCGCCGCCGAACACACCGCAGAGGCAGCCCGCGCCGCCGAGGCGCGGGCGCGGCGCGCTCGTGATGACGCCATCGCCGATCGCGATCGGGCGGCACATGCGCTCCAGTCGCTTCGCACCACGATCGCCACGCTGGCGGGACGCGTCGGTGTCGAGGTGGAAGAGCTTCCCGGGGCGGATGGCATCGCAGCCGCATTGCGGACCTTGCGCACGGAGTGGTTGCAGCGCCGGGAGGCGGCGGAGACGGCGCGCGAGCGCAGTGCCCGCCAGGCCGACACGGGGCGCGCCGCTCGAGTCGACCTGCTCGAAAAGGCCGGACTCGCCGCCACCGACGACATCGTCGAGATCACCACTGAGGCGTTTCGCACCGCCACTGCCCTGGGTGCGGAGGTTCGGGTGTTGGAGCGCAACCTTGCCGAACTCGATGTGCTCGCGGCAGAGGAGGCCACTGCCCTGGCGGGCCGCGAGCTCCTCGACCGTCTCCACGGCGATCTTGCCCCCTCGAAGTTCCTCGAGTACGTGCTCGACGAGCGGCGGCGGGTGCTTGCCGATCTCGGGGGGACCCATCTCGAAACCCTCACCGCCGGGCGCTATCGGTTCAGCGACGACGGCGAGTTCGACGTCATCGATCTCGCTGCCGCCGACCTCGTCCGTTCGGCGGCATCGCTGAGTGGGGGAGAGACGTTCCTCGCCTCACTGGCACTGGCGCTGGCGCTTGCCGAGATCGTGTCGCGCGAGGGTGGTCGCCTCGACGCCTTCTTCCTCGACGAGGGATTCGGCAGCCTCGATCCCGAACACCTCGATCTGGCGATGGATGGGGTCGAGCGGCTCGTGGCATCGGGGGGCGATCGCCTGGTGGTTGTCGTCAGTCACGTTCCGGCCCTGCGCGAACGCTTTGAGGATCTCATCGTCCTCGATCGTGACGCGGTCACCGGCGTGACCAGGGTCGTCAGTGGAGCGGGAGACGAGCCGTGAGCGGTCCGCTCCACGGCGTCAGGGTCGTGGAGATCGCCTCGATCGGCCCCGGTCCCTTTGCCGCAATGGTCTTCGCCGACCTCGGCGCGGACGTCACCCGGGTCGATCGCAAGGGGTCGGGCCGTGGTGGCGCCGATCCACTGCTTCGGGGACGGTCGACCTTCGTCTCCGCGGATCTCAAGACCTCCGCCGGTGTCGAGACCGTGCTCGGTCTCGTCGCGGAGTCGGACGTGTTGATCGAGGGGTTCCGTCCTGGGGTTGCCGAGCGACTCGGCATCGGCCCCGATGTCTGTGGGTCTCGCAATCCCCGCCTCATCTACGGTCGGATCACCGGCTGGGGCCAGACCGGTCCGCGAGCGTCGGAGCCGGGCCATGACATCGACTACCTGGCAGTCGCAGGTGCTCTCCATCCGATTGGCGCCGCCGACGATCCGCCGGTTCCCCCGCTCAATCTCGTCGCCGACTTCGGCGGCGGTGGGATGCTGCTGGTCGTAGGGGTGCTTGCCGCGCTCGTCGAGCGCCAGTCCTCCGGATGCGGCCAGGTGGTCGACGCGGCGATGGTGGACGGCGCCGCGTTGCTCATGGCGTTCCACCACGGCCTCATGGCCTCGGGTCTGTGGAGTGACCGCCGCGAGGACAATCTTCTCGACGGAGGCGCCCCGTTCTACCGGTGCTACCGGACCTCCGACGACCGGTACGTGGCAGTGGGAGCGATCGAACCTCAGTTCTACGGGGCCCTTCTCGAGGGTCTCGGCCTGAGTGACGAGCACCTTCCCGACCAATACGACCGCACCGGTTGGAGAACCCTCACGGACCGCTTCGCGGGAGTGTTTGCCGCCCGGACACGCGACGAGTGGACGGCGATCTTCGCCGGAGGCGAGGGATGCGTGGTTCCGGTGCTGACCCCGGGAGAGGCTCCGGCCGATGCGCACCTCGTGGCGCGTGGCACCTTCATCGAGGTCGACGGTGTGGTGCAGCCCGGTCCGGCACCACGATTCTCTCGTACCCCGGCTCAGCGGCCGGCGAGCTCCCGCGACGCACGCCACGCCTGACGGAGTCTGATCCGGCTGCCCTGGGCGAGCAGCGCACCGGAGTAGATGCGGGCCGCGACGCGGACGACCCCCACCACGGCTGCCACGGTCACCACCACGGCAAGCAGGATCTCCCACAACGGCACTGCTCCGGCGGCGATGCGGGCGGGGAAGGCGATCGGGGCAACCGGCGGGAGGATCGAGACGAGTCGCACGACCACGGCGTCGGGCTCAGCGGTGAGCACCAGGCCGAAGGTGACGAGATATGCGGCGACCCCGAGGAGGGCGACGGGGGTGGCCGCGGTCTGGGCATCCTCGGTGCGGGACACCAGCGACCCCGCGGCGGCGTACATCACTGCATAGAAGGCGAAACCGAGCACGAACCACACCACCGACCAGGCGGCAGTGGCGTAGGTGGACGATGGCAGGTCGAAGGCGTCGAACGCCGATCCCACGATGACAGCGGCGGCGATGAGCACGGCAAGCTGGGCGAAGCCGAGGAGACCGACCCCGATCACCTTGCCGGCGAGCAGTGAGCGCACGCTCGTGGACGACACGAGTTGCTCGACGACCCGGGTCGACTTCTCCTCCAGCACCCCAAGGAGCACCCACTGGCCGTAGGTCGTGATGACCAGGAACAGGAGAACGATGGCGATCACCGCCACCGCCTCATCGCCGTCGTCGTCGGGCGGTTGGGTTGCCTCGATGGAGATCGCGCCGGTGTCGACCAGCGTTTCCGGGTCGACTCCGGCTTCAGCCAGGGCGGTCAGCAGCCGCGTCTGGCGAAGGGCCGCCTCGATGATCGGCTCCACTCCGGAACCCCCCGCTTGCCTCACGACGATCACGTCGTCGTCGATCACCGCGGCATCGATGGTGCCGTCGTCGACAGCCGCCCTGGCCGCCGCTTCCTCGGGGTACTCGATCACCGACACGATCGACTCGGTGGCGGTGGCGGTGGCAGTGATCGCCTCGCGCAACGTTGGCGGGTTGTCACCTGTCACCCCGACGTCGTACGTGGGCGTGGTTCCGTCGGTGAGCACCATGACTCCGACCAACACGCCCACGATCACGAGGGTGAGCACCGTAGAGACGATGTAGGACCGGCTGCGGGCACGCTCGGTGGACTCCCGGAGTGCCACGAGCCAGATGGAGCGAAACGACTTCACGCTCCGACCGCCTCGCGGAACACCTCGGACAGCCGGGGGGGCTCGAACGCGAATCCGGCGACCGGGCCGGTGGCGGAGGCATCGGCGAGGTAGGCGCCCGGGTCGGAACCGGCCGGCACGAGGAACACACGCGTGCCGTCTCGCTCCCGCACCAGCCGACCGCCCTTTGGCTCCCACCGGATGGAGCGATCGGTGAACGCCACCTCGAGCCTGCGGTGGGGAGCGCCGGCGCGAACGGCTTCGAGTGTTCCCGCCACCACCACCCGGCCGTGGTCGATGATGGCCACGTCGTCGCAGATGTCCTCGACGAGGTCCAACTGGTGCGATGAGAACAAGACGGTGGCGCCGGCGGCGGCACGGGAGCGAACCACCTCGGTCATGGCGTCCACCCCCATCGGGTCGAGGCCCGAGAACGGCTCGTCGAGGACCAGGAGCTCCGGGTCGTGCACCAGGCTCGCCGCCAGCTGGGCGCGCTGCTGGTTGCCGTGGGAGAGAGCCTCGACGCGTTCGGTGAGGCGTTCGCCGAGACCGAGGCGCCCCAGGACCAACCGAGCGGAGCGGTGCGCCTCGGCCTTGCTGAGCCCTCGCAGACGGGCCAGCCAGGCCACCTGGGCTTCGATGCGCATCTTCGGATACAGGCCGCGCTGCTCGGGCATGTACCCGAAGCGGTTGCGCATCGCCGGGCTGATCGGCCGGCCGTTCCAGTGCACGACGCCGGCGTCGAGCGCCACGAGGGCGAACACGGCTCGCATTGCCGTCGTCTTGCCTGCGCCGTTGGGCCCGAGAAAGCCCAGGATGCGCCCCGGGTGGGCGGTGAGACCCGCACCGTCGAGGGCGATGACATCCCCGTAGTGCTTCACCAAGCCGCTGAGTTCGAGCACGGCGCCATCCTCGCGTCGAGCGCAGGGGAACGCCAAACTCCGACGGTACGATCACGCCATGGCTCGTGTCGGCATCCTCGGTCTCCCCAATGTCGGCAAGACCACACTCTTCAACGCGCTCACGGGGCTATCAGCTCCAACTGCAGCGCATCCCTTCTCCACCACCGAGCCGAACGTGGGCGTGGCCCGGGTCCCCGACGACCGGCTGGATCAGGCAGCGGCCCTGGAGAAGTCGGCGAAGGTGGTCCATGCGACGCTCGACCTCCTCGACCTTCCCGCGATGGCTCCCGGTGGTGCCGGATTCGGGCCCCAGTTCTTCGGGCGGTTGCGGGAAATGGAAGCGGTGGCGATCGTGCTGCGGGCGTTCCGGTCTGATGCCGTGCCCGACGGGGAGTCCGGGACCGATCCGGTGGCACAGGCGGAGACGCTGCTGCTCGAACTCACCCTGGCGGATGCGGAGGTGTTTGCGCGACGAGCGGACAAGGCGCTGAAGGAGGCGACCGGCGATGCCTCGAAGCGGCTCGGAGCCGAAGGCATCGCCAAGGCAGCCGCGCTGCTCGGCGAGGGTATCCCGCTGCGCGCCTCGGAGTGGAGCGAGATCCAGCTCGAGGCATTTCGGGATCTCGCTCCACTCACCCTGAAGCCCGCGGTATGGGTGGTCAATGTCGGCGAGGACGCTGCCGACGCCGGGTCGCTCGAGGCGGCGGTGGCGGCGGTGGTGCCGCGCGGCGATGTGGTCGTGGTGGTCTCGGCCCGACTGGAGGAGGAAGCGGCCAGGCTCGAGGCGGCGGATCGCGCCGAGCTGTACGAGGGCTTTGGACTCGGAGAAGGAGCGCTGGCCCGGGTGGTGCGCGCAACCTACGACGCGCTCGGCTTGATCTCGTTCTTCACGGTCGGTCCCAAGGAGTCGCGAGCCTGGACCGTGCGACGCGGGGCAACAGCTCCG
>CAYYIA010000146.1:0-5123 GCA_964471875.1 uncultured Acidimicrobiia bacterium | reverse complement strand
TGGTCGATCACCCGCTCACGAGATTCGTGAACTTCACCGGCTCGAAGGAGATCGGGCTGCGCATCGCCGAGCGGTCCGCAAAGGTGGCTCCCGGTCAGAAGTGGCTGAAGCGTGCCTTCCTCGAGATGGGCGGCAAGGACGCCATGATCGTCGACGAGACCGCGGACCTGAAGGCGGCCGCAGCCGATGCGGTGCGGTCGGCCTTCGGGTTCCAGGGGCAGAAGTGCTCTGCGGCATCGCGACTGATCTTGGTGGCAGACATCTACGACGAGGTGCTGGAACGCGTCGTCGAGGGTGCCGCCTCGCTTCGCATCGGCCCGCCCGAGGAGAACTTCGCCGTCGGCCCCGTGATCTCGGCGGCCCAGCACCGAGCGATCCTTGGCGAGATCGACAAGGGGAAGCACGAGGGACGTCTCGTCCTCGGAGGATCGGCGGTGGATCTCGACGGCGGCTGGTACGTCCAGCCGACGGTATTCGCCGACGTCGATCCCGCGGCGCGCCTCGCCCAGCACGAGATCTTTGGACCCGTGCTCTCGGTGATCCCTGCGCGCGACTTCGATCACGCACTCGAGATCGCCAACGGCACCGAGTTCGGACTCACCGGCGGGGTGTACTCGCGTGATCGCTCTCGCATCGAGCGTGCCCGACGCGAGTTCCATGTGGGCAATCTCTACATCAACCGCAAGATCACCGGAGCCCTCGTCGGGGTGCAACCGTTTGGCGGCTTCAACATGTCGGGTTCGAACTCGAAGGCCGGGGGACCCGATTACCTGCGCCTGTTCATGGAGATGAAGACGGTCGCCGAGCGCTGGGTGGCCCCGTAGCGGGCGGTGCTCAGACGGTCGATGTCGGCGAGCGGGGTGCCCAGCGACCCCTCGAGGGGTATGGTGGAGTCCAACCGGGCTGTCCCCGGTATCCACGCATGGGGGTCGCGGTGTCCAGAGAGCATGATCTCGAACTCGTCGCCGCGGTCGAACCCGTGGTCGAGCGCCTCATGGCGGAGCATCGCGAACGTCGCGAGCACTGGTACGCCCACGACTACGTGCCGTGGGAGCAGGGTCGGAACTTTCGTGAGGAGCCGTGGGAGGAGTCGCAGGCGACGCTCTCACCCGAGGTGCGCACCTCGCTGGTCCTGAACCTGCTCACCGAAGACAACCTTCCCTACTACCACGCGGAAATCGCCTCGCACATGCCGGCAGGCTCGGCCCTGGAACGGTGGACCCACCTGTGGACCGCCGAGGAAGGCCAACACTCGATCGCGCTGCGTTCGTACCTGCTCACCTCGCGCAACTGCGACCCGCGGGCCCTGGAGAACGATCGGCTCCACACGATGGAGGCAGGCCATCACACCGGCCGTGCGGATCTCCCGGCCCTGTTCGTGTACACCTCGGCGCAGGAGCTGGCCACCCGGGTGAGCCACCGCAACGCCGGCAAACTCGCCGACGATCCGGTGGCCTACGAGATCATGGCCCGCATCGCCGCCGACGAGAACCACCACTTCCTCTTCTACCGCGGCGTCGCCTCCGCGTTGCTCGAGCAGGAGCCCGACTCGATGCTCGAGGCGATCAACCGGGTGTTCGGCAACTTCGCCATGCCGGGTACGTCGATCCCCGGGTTTGTGCGCCGGGCGGTCGACATGGCCAAGGTGGGTGTCTACAACCTCCGCATCCACCATGACCGGGTGTTGCTGCCGCTCATTCGCGACTGGGGCATCGAGAACCTCACCGGGCTGACCGCAAAGGCACGCGAACTGCAGGAGAAGGTGATGGAGATTCCGGCCGCGGTGCTGCGCAAGGCGGAGATCTTCGAGCGCCGGATGGGGATCGCTCCGGCCTGAGACGGGCTCACGTCCGCCTGTCGGGGAGTAGCCTGGGGCCAGTCGACGGAGCGATGTGTCCGGCCACGCAGCCCGTCTGTTGATCGCCGGGGGGGTGGTCACCGCCGCGGTGGCGGTAGGTGCTGTCGTGTTGCTCGCCGACGATGCGCCTCCCGCGATCACCGCAACCCTTCGGGTGCTCGAGCATCCCGTGGAGGTCGTCGTCGCCGGCACCCCGATCGCGGCCACCGAGGGAAGGCGTTTGGAGGCGGGCGACACGGTGCGCACCGGACCGGGCGGGCGCGCCGCCATCGAGTACTCCGACGGCAGCATTACCCGGCTGGATCACGAAGCCGAATTCACCGTGGTCGCCCTCGGCTCCGCCGACGGACCCCGGGTGATCGAAGGGACACAGGTCAGCGGGAACAGCTACCACCGCGTATCGGACATCTATGAGACGGGCAGCCGCTTCGCCGTCGTGACCCCGACCGCCACGATCTCGGTGCAGGGCACCGTGTACGCCGTGTTCGTCGGCCCCGATGGGGCCACCGCCGTAGTCGTGATCGAGGGATCGGTGGCGGTCGTTGGATCCGGGATGACCATCGCGGTGTCGGCGGGGTTCATGGTCTCCATCGGCGCCGACGGGTCGGTGGTCGGCCCGGTTGCGATCCCGGCCGACTTCGGGGGTCGTGAGTGGATCTGGTTCAACCAGTGCGAGCTCGAGGCGATGTTGGACTGTCCCGGAGCATGGCCGCCGATGCCAGCGCTGGATCATCTCGTGATCACACCGGCAACGGCGGAGGTCGTTGCCGGAGACAGTGTGTCCTTCGCGGTGACAGCAGTCGCCGCCGACGGGGCCGTGCTCGGTGACGTGTCGGCTGACGTGGTGGTCAGCGGCCCGGGATGCACCGGATCGGTCTGCTCTCCTCAGCTCGCGGGCAGTCACCTGGTGGTCGCCGAGTACCTCGGGAGGACGGCGACGGCGACTCTCTCGGTGGTGCCGGGACCGCTGTCTGCTCTTCTGGTGCTACCGCGCGTTGGCGCCGTCGTAGCCGGTGGAACGCAGACCTTCGATGTGGAGGGCTATGACTCCTACGGCAACGCCCTCGGCCCCATCGACGCCGTGTTGTCGATCGACTCCGGTTCGTGTGCCACCTCGGCATGTTCGGCCACGGCGGTCGGCGATCACACGGTGATCGCGGCGAGCGGCGGGTTGACCGCGACCGCGGTGCTGATGGTGATGCCCGGCCCGTTGACGCGTATGACGCTCACTCCGGAGTCGGCAAGCGTCATCGCCGGTACCTCCCAGGCGTATGCGGTCGCGGGCTTCGATGCGTTCGACAACCCGCGCGACCCGGTGAGCCCCATCGTCACCGTCGATGGCGACGTGTGCCCCGAGGGAGTGTGCCTGCACACGGTTGCCGGCGGGCACGAGGTCGTGGCCGTATCCGGAGACGTGACCGTGTCGGCGTCGCTCCTCGTGGTTCCCGGGCCGTTGTACGCCATCGTCATCTACCCGAGGACGGTCACCGTCGCGTACGGTCAGCCGGTGCAGTACACCGCCACGGGATATGACGCGTTCGGGAACTCGCGGGGCCCGGTCATGGCCATCTACGGGATCACCCAGGGTGGCTCCTGCCAGGCATCGTCGTGCATGGCGTTTGGCCCCGGGACGTACACGGTCACCGGGTACTTCAACCAGGAGTCGTCGAGCGCCACGCTCGTGGCGTACTGAACGCCTCAGACGCCGTAGCGAGCGACGTATCCGGCGATGAAGGCGAAGTGGAGTGCCGCGGCCGCCACGACGAGGACGTGGAAGGCCTCGTGGTAGGAGAACACTCGGGGCCAGAGTCTTGGTCGCTGCGTCACGAGAAACACCATGCCGACGGTGTACAGGACCCCGCCGAGGCCGATGAGCAGGAGGGCGGTCCAGGGCAGGCGCCTGGAGAGCGGCCAGATGAGAAAGACGGCCAGCCATCCCTGGGTCGTGGCGAGGGCCACCGACACCCAATGACGCCCCGCCTTGGTCTTCGCCTTGTAGATGGCCCCGATGGCCACGATGCCCCACTGCACGCCGAGCGTTGCCCACCGCAACCAGCCATCGAGCACGATGGCGGCGATGGGCGTGAAGGTACCGGCGACGAGCACCGTGATCATCGTGTGGTCGAGTTTCTGCATCCGCTTCTTCCACGTCCCGCTCCACGGGATCGAGTGGTACAGCGAACTCGTCGTGAAGAGTGCCACCAGGCTGAGGCCGAAAGCGAAGAGCGAAATCCGGCGGCCGGCGCCACCCGGGGTGAGCACGAGCAGGAGGATCGCGCCGACGAGCGAGGTGACCGCCGCCATGCCGTGAAGGAATCCTCGCACCGGGTGAGTCATCTTGCCGAGACGCACTCGGTCGTGGGCTTCCATGAACCAGCACGATACCGCCCGGCCACCGATACCCCGGCGACCGTCTTGCGCCGGGTGAATACCCGGGATCACATGGCGCGGGGCCGCGCCGATCGAGCACGTGCCGACTCCACCCTCACCCGCCGATGTAGGACATCTCGACCTTCTGCCATCCGGCGGTGGCCTCGGAGCGGATCTCCGAGTAGCGATCACCGCGCGCCTCCCAGATCGAACGCAGCGCACCGACGACATCGTCGTCGGTGGCACCGTCGCGCAGTAGCGCCCGCATGTCGTGGCCCGAGCGGGCGAACAGACAGGTGTAGAGGCTGCCCTCGGCCGAGAGGCGCGCTCTCGTGCACGATCCGCAGAACGGACGCGTCACCGAGGCGATCACCCCGATCTCGCCGCTGCCGTCGCGATATCGGTAGCGGTTGGCGACCTCGCCGGGATAGTTGGGGGCGATGGGGTCCAGGGGAAAGCGTTGTGCGATGGCGGCGAGCACCTCGGCGGCGGGTACGACGTCGTCGAGACGCCAACCGTTGCTGGTGCCGACGTCCATGTACTCGATGAACCGGACGATGTGTCCGGTGTTGCGGAACCGCTCCGCCATGCTCACCACATCGCGGTCGTTGACCCCTCGCTTGACCACCATGTTGATCTTGATGGGTCCCAGCCCTGCAGCCGCTGCGGCGTCGATCCCCTCGAGCACCTTCGACACGGGGAACCCGGCGTCGTTCATCGCCATGAAGGTGGCGTCGTCCAGCGAGTCGAGGCTCACCGAGACCCGATGCAGCCCGGCGGCGGCGAGGGCCGAGGCGTCGCGGGCGAGGAGCGATCCGTTCGTCGTGAGGGTGAGGTCGTCGATGCCATCGATGGCGGCGAGCATCGCGACGAGATCGGGCAGGCCTTTGCGGAG
>CAYYIA010000145.1:0-5136 GCA_964471875.1 uncultured Acidimicrobiia bacterium | reverse complement strand
CGCGGTCTTGAGACCGGAGAACGACAGGTCGGTGGGGCGATCCCCCAGGGCGCGGGGAAAGTCGATCGAGGTGGCATCACCACCATCGGACGCCCGGTCGATGGCGGGTCCGCCGGGGAAGCCGAGACCGAGAAAGCGCGCCACCTTGTCGAAGGCCTCGCCGGCGGCGTCGTCGATGGTGGCGCCCACCGTCTCATAGTCGCCCCAGGCGCGGGTGAGCACGATCTGACTGTGGCCACCGGAGGCGAGGAGCACGATCGCCGGCGGCTCGAAACCGGGGTGTTCCAGAGTGGGTGCGAAGAGGTGCCCCTCCATGTGATCGACACCGAGGAAGGGCCGATCGAGCGCCCACGCCAGTGCCTTGCCGTAGGAGAACCCCACCATGAGCGCACCGGCCAGTCCCGGTCCGCGGGTGGCGGCCACGGCATCGACATCGAGTTGATGGATCCCGGCGTCGCGCAGTGCCCGATGGGTCAGCGACCGGATCGCCTCGACGTGGGCCCGCGCCGCCACCTCGGGGACGACACCCCCGAACCGGGCGTGATCGTCCACCTGCGAGGAGAGCACATTCGCCAGCACGACACCGTCGCGCACCACGCCGATGGCGGTCTCGTCGCACGAGGTCTCCAGGCCGAGGATGATCGGACCGCTCATGCCTGCTCCCGGATCATGTCGAGACGGCGGCGCGACTCGAAGCGGTCCGCATCGACCACCCACATGATGATGGCGTCCTCGTCGTCCTGGTAATAACGAGGCCGGCGGCCGACGGCGGCGAACCCGAAGCGCTCGTACAGCGCCGCGGCGGCGTGATTCGACTCCCGCACCTCGAGGGTGAGGTGGCGGGCGCCGCCCTCGAGAGCGGCGTCGAAGAGCGCCAGCATCACGCTGGTGCCGAGGCCCTCCCGCCGCCGCGTCGGATGCACCGCGATCGTCATGATGTGGGCGTCCTCCTCGACGAGCATGATCCCGCCGTAGGCGACGACATGGGCTCCGTCCTCGGCGACGACGTAGGCGCGGCCGGGCAGGGCCAACTCCTCGAAGAAGACCGCGGGCGGCCAGGGATCGGCAAAGGACTCGATCTCGAGGTCGGCGACGGCCGCCACATCCGCCGGCGTCATGGGGCGCACCCGTGGATCCTTCATGCCCACGGCCCCTCCTCGCGGTAGTCGGCCCAGTTGATGGTGACATCGGGTTCGCGCATGTAGCGGGGGCGCACCTCGTCGGGGTGGGGTACGTCGCCCTTCTCCACCCGGTTGCGGGCGATGTCGGCCACGGCGGCGGCGGCGGGATAGCGAGGCCGACCGGTCTTCACCCCGTGCAGGCCGCGCAGCGTTGCCGCCGGGAGCGCCTGCCACTCGCCCACCACGAGGACATCGGTGCGGTCCGACTCCAGGGTGGCACGCAGCGCATCCGGCCCGATCAGTTCGGCGACCCCATCGCGCACCACGCCCCCGGGCACCGGCCGGTAGGCACCGGCGGCGACCTCCCCACGGCGTACGTCGACGAGTGCCCAGATGCGTCGGTGCCCGGTGGCGGCGCCGAGGGCCACCGCATCGAGCGAACTCACCGGGATGAGCGGCACCCCTATCGCCCCGGCCACCGCCTGTGCCGTGGCGATACCGGCGCGGATGCCGCTGAACAGGCCGGGACCGACATCGACCGCAACCGCATCGAGGTCGCCGGGAGTCCAGCCTGCCTGGGAGAAACAGAAGTCGAGCGCCGGCACGAGAAAGCCGACGTGGCCGCGTCGATCGACCCGGCGCGCCGAGGCCACCACCCCCGTGGCATCGACCAACGCCACCGACGATGCCGCCGTGGCCGACTCGATGGCTGCGATCTTCAACCCGCCACCTCCTGCAGGGGGCGTAGCTGCCACGAGCCGGTGCCGGTGAACTCGAGGGTGCGGACACCGTCCGGATGCACGGCGAAGCGCACCAGGAGATGGTCGTCGGCGAAGGCTTGCGATGCGGCGTCACCCCACTCGACGACGAGGACCCCGTCGGCCGACTCGGCGGGGAGGTCGAGATCCTCGAGTTCGGCGGATGAGCCGAGTCGATAGATGTCGGCGTGGGTCATCGGCATCAGGCCGCGATAGTGCCGCACGAGCACGAAGGTCGGGCTCACCACGGGATCCTCGACACCGAGCCCGTCGCCGATGCCACCGGCGAACACCGTCTTGCCGGCACCGAGATCGCCGGCGAGCAACACCACGTCACCGGGTCGCAGCAGGCCGGCGAGGCGGCGACCCACGGCACGGGTGGCGGCGGCGTCTGGACAGGCCACCCGGATCATTCGAACAATCCCAACTGCTCGGCATCGGGCGCCGTGGCGGCCTCCCCTGCCGCGGCATCGGCAGCCGGTGGCGTGCGCAACAGCGAAGCCACGAGGGCGAAATCCTGGCGCATCTCGTCGAGCACGCGGTCGCCGCCGCGCAGCGCCGCGGCAGGGTGAAAGGTGGGGACCAGGTGGCGACGCCACCACGGGTAGGCCTGGCCGCGCAAGCGGGTGATGCCGACGTCACGCTTGAGGAGCAGCTTGGTGGCGAAGTTTCCCAGAGTGACCACCACCCGGGGATCGACGAGCGTCAGCTGGGCACGCAGGAAGTCCTGGCAGGCTTCGATCTCCCCGGGGAGGGGGTCGCGGTTGCCCGGGGGGCGGCACTTGAGCACATTGGCGATGTACACCTCGTGACGCTGGATCCCGATCTCGGCGAGGAGGCGGTCGAGGAGCTTGCCGGCGGCGCCGACGAAGGGCACCCCCTGCAGGTCCTCGTTCGACCCGGGCGCCTCGCCGACGAACATGAGATCCGCATCGGGGCTGCCGTCGGCGAAGACCACATGGGTACGGGTGGTGGCCAGGGCGCAGGAGGTGCACACCGCAGCCAGCGCCGCCACCTCCGCCAGCTCGAGGTGGATTCCGGTCATGCCGCCGCTCCGGGAATGCCGCCGCGCGACGCGGCATGACGGACGGCCGCCTCGATGGAGCGTCCCACCGCCTCGAAAGCGGCGGCACCGAGGGCGTCGGGGTCGGCGGTCACGGTCCCGCAGGACACCGCAAAGGCGGTGTCGCCGTCGTACCGGGTGTGGCTCGGGCGCAGGCAGACCGCCATCGCATCGTGCGCCTGCACACAGAGACGCCCGAGGGCGGCACGATCGAGGACCGCATCGGTGGCGACCACCGCCAGCGTGGTGTTCTCGCCAGGCCGGGGCAAGGCTGCCGGCGGTCCGGGAATGTGGCCGCCACCGGTGAGCGCCACGCCCTCGAGGGTGAACACGTCGCCGACGGCATTGAGCACCACCAGCGCCCCGACGGTGGCATCACCGACGCGAACCCGGTGCGATCCGACGCCACCTTTGCGCCGTTGCTCGGGTCCCCGCCACCCGGCGACCACCGCTCCCGTACCGGCGCCCACCGAGCCCATCGTCACGGGTTCGGAGGTCGCCGCGGTATAGGCCGCGGCCCCCGCGGCGGCATCGGGGCGCGCCCGTGGGTCGCCGATGCCGAGATCGAAGATGATCGCCGCGGGCACGATCGGCACCACGCCCACCGGTGTGGGATGCCCCCGCCCCTCGGCCTCGAGGGCACGCACCACCCCATCGGCCGCGGCCAGACCGAAGGCGCTTCCCCCGGCGAGCACGATCGCCTGCACCGTCTCCACCCGCATCCCCGGGGCGAGCAATGCCGTCTCCCGGGTCCCGGGAGCGGCGCCGCGGATCTCGACCGCGGTGACATTCGGCTCGGGTAACGAGATGACGGTGACCCCGGTCAGGCCCACATCATCCGTCCAGTGCCCCACACGCACCCCGGCCACCGCGGTCAGCGTCATCCGAGGTACCGCCGTGGGAGCCGGGGACCGAACCCGCAGAGCACCTCCCAGTTGATCGTGTCGAGACGATCCGCCCACTCGTCGGCGGTGATCTCGGCATCGCCCTGACGTCCGAGGAACACCACCTCGTCGCCGACCGCCACCGGGTCGTTGCCCACGTCGACCAGCGCCTGATCCATCGTGATGGTGCCCGCAAACGGGTACCACGTGCCCCGGATCAATGCCCCCCCGCCGGCAGCACCGAGGTGACGGGTAAGGCCGTCGGCGTAGCCCACGGGGACGGTGGCCACGGTCGACTCATGGGCCAGGGGGCGACGCCGGCCATACGAGGGTCGGGCGCCGGCGGGAAGGCGCTGCAGGTGCACCACCCGGCTCATCACCCGCATCGCCGGCCGCAGCGTCACTTCGGGGGCGAAGTCGGGCGCCGGTCGCAGACCGTAGAGGCCGATGCCGATGCGCACGAAGTCGTAGCGTGCCGCCGGATCGCCGAGCGCCCCGGCGGTGTTGGCGGCGTGCCGCACCCGGGGCCGCACTCCGAGCGCGGCGAGCCGGGCGGCAACCTCGTCGAACAGGGCCACCTGGCCGGTGGTGAACACGGGGTCCGACTCGGCGACGGGAAAGTGGGTCCACAGTCCCTCGAGTTCGAGCGGACCGGCAGCCACCGTCGCCGCCAATTCGACGGCGGCATCGGGATGCGCCCCAACACGATGCATACCGGTGTCCACCTTGACGTGCACCGGGTATCCGGGTGGGGCCGCCGCCACGAAGGCTTCGAGCAGGGTGGGGTGATACACCGTGGGGGTCAGCCGCCAGCGCACCACTTCAGGGACGTCCTCGAGGAGCGGCTCGGAGAGCAGCAGCACCGGAGCGTCGATGCCGGCCTCGCGCAGCCCGATCCCCTCGGAAGCGAGGGCGACGGCAAGGCGGGTCGCCCCTGCCTGCAGCGCGGCCTCGGCGACGGGAACATCACCGTGGCCGTAGCCATCGGCCTTCACCACTGCACATACCTCGGCGGGGGCAACGGTGGCGGAGATCGCGGCCACATTGGCGCGCACCGCGTCGAGATCGACCTCGATCCACGATGGTCTCACCACGCCCACCTTCCGATTTCGCTGACCAGTCCGGAGGCGGTCACGGTAGTGAGCCCGTCGCCGGCACGGCCCGCCAGCCCGTGGCGATAGGCGGCGGCGCGCGCCGCGGCCTCCGCGGGCATTCCCCGGGCGATGAGGGCGGCGATCATCCCGGTCAACACGTCGCCGGTACCGATGGTGGCCAAGGCCTCCGAACCCGACGTCACCACCCAACGCTCG
>CAYYIA010000144.1:0-5141 GCA_964471875.1 uncultured Acidimicrobiia bacterium | reverse complement strand
CGCCACTCGTTGCTGCTGGCCGCCGGAGAGCCGGTCCGGGTACTCGTCGGCCCGGTCGAGGAGTCCGAAGCGGTCGAGCAGTTCCCGGGCCTGCTCCTCGGCCTCGGCGCGGGGAACGCGATGCACCTTGCGCGGGCCCAGGGTGATGTTGTCGATCACCCGCATGTGGGGGAACAGATTGAACGCCTGGAACACGATGCCCATCGTCTGGCGAACCGCGTTCGGATTCACACCGCGGTCAGTGATCGTCACACCGTCGAGAACGATGTCACCGGAGTCGACCGGCACGAGGAGGTTGATGCACTTGAGCAGCGTGGACTTGCCCGAGCCCGAGGTGCCGATGAGGCACACCACCTGATGGGGGGCGACATCCAGATCGACCGAGCGCAGCACCTCCTTGCCCTCGAAGGACTTGGCGACGCCGCGTAGCGATAGCTTGGGCTCGGTCATGTGCTCATCGCCTGCTTGCGCTTGCGGTCACGGTCGGAGTACCAGTCGGTGAAACGTGCCACCGGGACGCTCACGAGGAGGAAAAGCACTGCGGCGGCGATGTAGCTGGTGTAGTTGAACGTGCGGGCGTTGTAGATGTCCGCCTCGCGCAGGCCTTCTCGCACCCCGAGGACGAACACGAGGGCGACGTCCTTCTGCAGGCTGACAAACCCGTTGAGCAGCGCCGGAACCACGTTGCGCACCGCCTGGGGTACCACCACATGCCACAACGACTGGGTCTGGGTGAGCCCGATGGAGCGAGCCGACATTCGCTGGCTCTCGTGCACCGAGTCGATGCCCGCCCGGTACACCTCCGCCGTGTAGGCGGCATAGGAGAACACGAGGGCGGCGATGCCCCAGAACAAGGCCCCGTTGGGGACCCCGGGCAGTTGCAGCGCGGGGATGCCAAAGCCCATCAGCAGGATCAGCAGCAGGAGCGGCAACCCGCGCGCCAGGTCGATGTAGCCGATGGTCAGGATGCGCAGGGGAAGAAAGGCGGGTCCCCGCAACGACCGAGCCATCGCCACCGCAAGGCCGATGCCGAGGATCAGGACTTCGGCAAAGAGGAACATCTTGATGTCGAGCCAGAACCCGCCCAGCACTTTGGGAAATGCCGCCTTGAAGTGGGTCCAGCTGAAGAACTGGCGCTGCACCGCCGGCCACGCCTCGGAACTGAGAACGAGGGCGGCGATCACCCCGAAGGCCACGGCCGTCGAGATCACCGCGATGAGGACGGCGCGGGCGCCTTCCTCCCGCAGGCGCGCCGAGCGCCGGGGCCACGGCAACCGTGGACCCCGGCGCTCGAGACGCTCGAGAGACGTCGGAATCGGCCTACTCCGAGATCACGCGGACGCCACCGGCAGCCACCAGCCACTCGTCTTCGAGTGCGGCCAGGGTGCCATCGGCACGCAACGACGCCAGGGCGGCGTTGACGCACGTCCGAAGCGGATTGCCCTCTTCGAACAGCAGACCGAACTCGTCGGGCTCGGCCGCGGGCGCGGCGAACTCGGCGACCACGACGGCACCGGTGAGCTCGGCACCGACCATGTAGTAGGCGGTGTAGAGGTCGACGACCAGACCATCGACCTGCCCGGCGGTCAGCGCCGCGGTGGCATCCACCGTGGTGTCGTAGACCGCCGGCGCCGTGTTGGGCTGGATCACATCGTCGATGTAGGCGAGGCTCGTGGTGCCGATCTGGACACCAAGCAGGGCGTCGGCAAGGTCGGCCAGTGTGGTGGCAGCTGCGATCTCGTTCTCCGGGAACGCCACCAAGGCCTGGGCGTTCGAGTAGTACGGGTCGGAGAAGTCGACGACTTCGTCGCGATCAGCCGAGATCGTGTATTGCTGCAGGTTGAAGTCGAAGTCCTTCGCCCCGGGGGCGATCACTTCGTCGAAGCCGGTACGCATCCACACCACCTGATCCGCGGTGAAGCCCATCTCCTCGGCGATGGCATACGCCAGTGCCGCTTCGAAGCCGATACCCGACTCGGGCTCATCGAAGCCGGTGCCGTCAGGACTCCCCACCCACGGCGGGAAGATCAACTCGCCGGTGGCGACGGTGAGCTGGCCGGGGGTGACAAGGTTCAGGTCCGCCACGTCACACGACTCACCGGCAGCCGTCGTCGTCGCCGCATCGTCGTCGCCGCACGCCCCCGCCACCAGGGCCAGGGCGAGGACCAACGCGCTCACTACTTTCCATTTCACGGGTGATGCACTCCTCGAGAGGGAACGGCCCGCAGGGTAGCGAAGCCCCCCGACGAACTCACGAAGAGGGGTCGGCCCCAGCGGCAGCGGGCCGCGGCTCCACCGGGGCATAGCCCGCCACCTTGGGCGGTGCCGCCACCGGCTCGAAGTGATGCTTCTCGTCTCCGGCGCTGGTGACGGCGTCGGCCCCAAAGACCTTGGGCTCCTGTCCGGGACGCAGCACCTGATACACCCGCAGCAGCGCTTCCTTGCCCTTCACCTTGAGCGGCGGCAACTCGGCCAGCCGGAACTCCCCGGGGGGAAGCGCGGCGGCAAACTCCTCGGTCACCACGATGTCGCCGCCCTCGGCGACGCCGCACACCCGGCTGGCGGTGTTCACCGTGTCACCGATGGCGGTGTAGTCGAGGCGCTCGTGGGAACCGATGTTGCCCACCACCGCCTCCCCGAAGGACAGCCCGACCCCACAGCCCTTCACCTTGAGTTCACCCGCACGGCCCGTGGCCATGGCCACATCGATGAGATCCTGCATCTTCAGCGCGGCGCGCACCGAGCGCACCACCATGTCCGGGTCGGGGCGGGGGGCGCCCCAGAACGCCATCACGCAGTCGCCCATGAACTTGTCGATGGTGCCCCGCTCCTCGATCACGGCACGGGTCATCGCCTCGAGGTACTCGTTGAGCGCGGCGACCACGTCCGGCGGTGTCGCCTTCTCCGAGGCGGCGGTGAAGCCGCGCAGGTCGGCGAACAGCACCGCCAGCGGCGTGGAGGCCCCGGACAGCGAGGCCACTGCTCCTTCAGGTGAGGCGAGGACCTCGGCGACCACGTCCTTGGCCAGGTACCGCCCGAAGACGTTGGTCACGTACTTGCGCTCCCGTACCTCCGTGAAGTACCGCACCCCGAGACCGGAGACGAAGGCCACCGGTGGGGCGATCATCGGATACACCATGTTCATCACCACGCCGGAGTCGAACCGGCGGAACACCAGGGTGAGGAACCCGGCGAGCAGCACCCCGCCGAAGATCACCGCCAGCCAGGGACGCACGTAGAGCGTGGCGGCGGCGAGCAGGAGGGCGACCACGAAGACGAAGAGCAGGGTCTGCGCCATGGATTGCTGGCTGAGGTACTGGCCGGTGAGCATCGTGTTGAGGGCGTTGGCGTGCACCAGCACCCCCGCCTGGCGGCCGGCCTTGTCCAGTGGGGTCTCCACCAGGTCGCCCAACCCGAGAGCGGTGGCGCCGACAAGGACGATCTTCCCCTCGAAGGTGCCCGCCGGCACCAGGCCGTCGAGGATGTCGGCCGCCGGGATCATGGGGTAGCCGGCGGCGTAGTTGACGTCGAGCAGGTGGACGTCGCCGGTGGGCACCACCAGGGTTCCGGCCTGCACCCCGTCGGGTCGCACCGTGATCGGCCCCGTCTGCCTGGTGGCAATCTGGGCGAGGGTGAACGACAGCGAGGCCAACAGCGAACCGTTCGGCGCTTCGACCACCGGTGGCAGTGCGCGCACCACCCCATCCGTGTCGGGGAAGGTGTTGGCGTGACCGACACCGGCGGCGGCAGCAGCAAAGGCCGCCACCGGCGGGAACACCTGGTCGGCGACGAGCAGGTCACCCGGCGGGGTGGCAGGGAAGGTGACCGTCTGCGCCAGCACCACGTTGCCCGCTGCCGCCATCGCCGCGGCAAAGGCCTGGTCGGCCTCGGGGTCGTCGCTGCTCGGACTGCCAAAGGTGACGTCGTAACCGATGAGGGCGGCGCCGTCGGCGGTCATGGCCGACACCAGGTCGCCGTGGATCTCGCGGCTCCACGGCCAGCGCCCCACCCTGGCGATGGACTCGTCGTCGATGGCCACGATCACGATCCGGGAGTCGGCGCCGGCGCCAGGGAACAGGGCGTCGGAGAAGCGCAACTGGGTGCCGAAGAAGACATCGGCCGATAGCCCCGCCCACGACACCGCCGTCACCGCCAGCGCGATGCCGAGCACGACGATCGGTTTGAACCAGGCGGTGTGGCGCGTGGACTTCATCCCGTCATTGTGCCTGACGGCTGCAGGTCACGCCCCGCCACCCGAGCAGTCGGGAGCCGGATCCCCGTACGCATCGGGATCCTGGTTGATGGCGAACTCGCCGATGGCAAAGCCGTCGGAGTCGTCGATCTCGACCGTGATGCACTCCAGCGGGATCTGCGGGTCCGTGGTGTAGAACCCGAAGAACACGGCACCGGAGTCGCCGTGCACCGCGACTGGCCCGGACGAGGTGTCGTCCTGGGCAGTGGCGGTGATATCGAGCAGCGCGAAGTCGTTCGGTTCGGCGAAGAAGGAGAACGCCAAGGTCCCGGCCGGCAGGGTCAGGGTGAGCACCACGTTGCCAGGGACGATGTAGACGTCACCGGTGTAGCCATGGCTCCACGTCGCCCAACCGTTGTCGATCGAGACGTGATTGAGGTTCGTGCTGAAGGTGAGGTCGTCGCCACTCGGCGTGATCACCCTGCCCTCGAGGTTGTCGTCCACCCGCGGGTCGTCCCCGAACGACGTCATGGCATACCCGCCGAGGGTCTCCTCGGCGGGTAGGCATCCGTTGCCCGGATCGAACACGATGACCGACTCGTCCTCGGTGAAGGCTTCTCCGCCGCCTTCTTCCCCGCCGCCGCAGTCGACGACGGTCAGGGTGGCGGTGTCGGAGATGCCCTCGTCGTAGGAACCGGTGACGGTGTGATCGCCCTCGGCCGACGAGGAGCATGACGACCCGACGCAGGTCCCCTCGGTGATCTCCCATTCGACATCGACGGTTCCCAGCGAGTTGCCGTACTCGTCGAAGCCTTCGGCCGAGTACTCCACGGCCTCATCCGGCATGACGGTGATGGTGTCGGGCGAGACCACGATGTAGTCGAGTTCTCCGGCCTCGACGGTGAGGGTGGTGCTGTCCGTCAGGCTCCCCACGGTGGCGGTCACCGTG
>CAYYIA010000143.1:0-5153 GCA_964471875.1 uncultured Acidimicrobiia bacterium | reverse complement strand
CGATGGCGGTGCCGGCGCCAATTTCGGCTGGTCGGTGTGGGAGGGACCGGAGTGCTTCGAGGATCGACCGTGCGCCTCGGTCGAGGCCGTCGTCCCCTTCCTGGCGGTTTCCCATCCGGAGTTGTGCGCCATCATCGGTGGGCCGGTCTATCGCGGATCGGCCATCCCGGAAGTCACCGGCCAGTACTTCTTTGCCGACCTGTGCACCGGCTCGCTGCGAAGCGTCACCATTCCGGCAAGCGGGGAGGCCGCCCCGACGATGTGGCTCGGCCCCTCCGAAACGATGCAGGTGACGGCGATGTTCGCCGACGCAGACGGAGAGATCCATCTGCTCACCCTCGATGGGGACATCTACCGGGTCGACCCGATCCGCTGAGGGTCAGCCGACAAACGCCTCCCACCGGGCAGCAGCCTCGACGTCGAGTCGGGCCAGCGAGTGACGGGCGCGCGCTACTGCATCGGGCGCGGCCGCGCGGAGTGCTCTTGCCTTGCGGACGATCGCCGCCGGATCGTCGAGTTCGACCACCGAGGTGAGGTCGAGGAGTTCGGCATCGTCGCGAAACAGCAGCGACGTGCGCGAGACCAGGCACGGCACCCCGAGCCGGTAGGACTCCATCGGAGTCATCGGATGACACTCGGAGAGGGTGACATGGAGGTTCAGGTCCATCGACCCGAGCAACTCGAGGAAGCGGTCCCGGGGGAGTTCGCCGTGCTCGACGATGGCAGCGGCGGGGATCCACGGGACGGCGGGCCGGTGCATGACGTGGGCCACCGCCTCGAGGAGGATGGCGGCGGCTACCTGGGTGGTCACGTTCTTGCGCCAATACGGGTAGAGAAAGATGCCGACGTGATCGCCGGGACCGAGGTCCTGGAGTGGGACCTCCTCGACGAGCGGCACTCGGTTGATCAGCTCGTGCGCCGGGAAGCCGAGTGCGGCGAACACCGGCGCCAAGCCGGCCTTCACGAAAGCGATCTTGGCGACGATCCCCTCACCGATGAGGTCGAGGACTTCTGACAACCGCTCGGCCTCACCGGCATCCGTGCCGTGCTGGGTGAGAGCGGCGTGACTCACGACGGCGACCGCGAGCCCCTGGCGCCGCGCCGCCCGGGCAAGGGCGGGCGCACCGGGGGGCCACCCCTGGATGACGAGGAGTTCGGTGCCCCCGGCCGCGAGGTTCCGGGCGATCTCCTCGGCTGGTGCGGTGAAGTCGGCGCGCTCGAACACGGGTGCGCCAAAGGCGTGCGCCGAGGTGCGTACCCCGCGCCAATCCGGATGGCACACCTGGACCACCCTGCCCACGGGAACGTCGATGGACTCGCCAAGCGACGGAGACCCAGCGATGGTCGCTGGGGTGCGTCCCCGGATCATGCGAATCCGTCTCACGGGCCGAGCCTAGAACGGAGGCTCAATCGGGACCCGGCGGTATCATCCGGTGGCGGCGTTCGCACCGCTCCCATGACGACTTCAACGCTCCCCGTGTACGACTCCGACCAGCGGCGCGCCCCGTTTGCGGAGCTTCGGCACTTCTGGCAATACCGCAGCCTGGTCCGGTTGCTCGTTGCTCGGGATCTCACGGTCCGCTACAAGCGGTCGGTGCTCGGAGTGTGGTGGACCCTGCTCAACCCGCTCTTCACGGTTGGGGTGTTCTGGCTGGTGTTCTCGCAGATCTTCAGCCGCGGTGGGACCGAGATCCCGTTCATCGTCTATCTCACGGCCGGAGTGCTCGTTGCCGGCTTCTTTGCCCAGGCCGTGAATGCAGCCGGCGCAGGCCTGGTCAACAACCGGGGCATCCTTGCCAAGGTGTATGTCCCACCCGAGGTGTTCTCGCTCGCGGCGGCGATCGCCGCCGCCGCCAACTTCGCCATCAGCCTGATCCCGCTCGTGATCATCCAGATCATCCAGGGTGTTGGCGTGCCGTGGCAGTTCCTCCTCACCCCGGTGAGCATCCTCTTTCTGCTCATGATGGTGACCGGCATCGGTCTCGTGGTGGCCTCGGTGGCGGTGATGTTCTTCGACGTGTTCGATCTCGTGCGCGTGATCACGACCCTCGTCACCTACCTCGCTGCCACGTTCTATCCGATCGACATCATCCCGGAGCGGTGGCAGATCATCATCCAGTTGAACCCGCTCTATCACCATGTCGTCGTGTTTCGCGCCCTGGCCTACGGCGACTGGTGGTCGTGGACCTCGTTCGCCATCGCCGGGGGGACGGGACTGGTGTCGCTCGCCTTCGGAGTGTGGGTGTTCTCCCGCAACTGGCGCAACGTGGTGGTCTCGCTGTGACCGCCTCGGTCGAACTGCACAAGGTTCGTCTCGCCTATCAGATCGACCGGCAACGAGTCGGCACGATCAAGGAGTACGCCATCAACCTGTTCAAGGGGCAGGTGGATCGCGAGGTGCTCTGGGCCCTCGATGGTGTCGACGCCGTGGTGAGCCCCGGCGAGGTGCTTGGTGTCATCGGCCCCAATGGGGCCGGGAAGAGCACGCTGATGAAGGTGATCGCGCGGGTGCTGCCCCCCACGGAGGGCCGGGTGATCGTGCGCGGCAAGGTCGCCGCCATGATCGCTCTCGGCGCCGGCTTCGACACCGAAGCCACGGCCCGCGAGAACATCCTCCTCTACGGGGCGCTGCTCGGTAGATCGCAGGCGGAGATGCGGGAACGAGTGGGACCGATCATCGAGTGGGCCGAGCTCGGCGAGTTCATCGACGTCCCGATCCGTGCGTTTTCCTCGGGTATGGTTGCCCGCCTGGGGTTCGCCGTGGCCTCAGACTTTTCGGCGGATGTGCTCTTGGTGGATGAGGTACTGTCGGTGGGGGATCAGGCGTTCCAGACCAAGTCGGAGCAGCGCATGCATGAACTGATCGCGGCGGGTCGTGCGGTGGTGATCGTCTCGCACTCGATGGCCACGATCCGCAAGCTGTGCACCCGCGTGCTCTGGCTCGATCACGGCAGGACTCGCATGATGGGCGAGGTCGAAGAGGTCGTCGGAGCGTATGAACGTAGTCGGTGACCCCACGCCCCGGGTCGGTGGGGCGGGTCATCGAGATTCGACGGCGGCCAGGAGTTCTGCCACTCGCCGCCGGTAGTCCCGCTGGGCAGCCAGGACGCTCGCCGGGAGCGGATAGATGCGCGCCGCTTCCTCGTGGGCGCGAGCGATCTCTGCGACGTGCGTCGCAGCCGTGGCCGACCAGGTAGCGCCGAGGGCGTGGCGTCGGTGGGCGTTGAGTGGGCGGGCGATGAATGACACCCGTCCCCGCTGCAGGAGATGGAGATAGACGTGCCAATCTCCGGCAAACGAATATGCCTGAAGTGCCTCGGCTTGCTCGGCGAGCACTGCGGCCAGGTCCGGGCGGCGCATCACGGTCGCCGACGTATTGAGCAACAGGTTCTCGGTGCATAGCAGCGTTCGGGCGAACTCGGCTCCTTCCAATTCGAGGTCCGAGCCGAGAAGGTGTCCGCCCGGTACGGTGGCGTAGTACCGCTGGTACGAAGGGGCCGTCTCCACTCCGTCGGCGTCGATGGTGCGGGAATCGGTGAACGCGAGCACGGTTTGGTCGTTCACGGCATGCATGAGGCGTCCGAGGAATTGGTCCTCGGCGAGATCGTCCGCTTCGGCGATCCAGACGAAGTCACCTCGGACTGCCTCCACCCCGATGCGCCATTGACTGAAGATCGACCGCGAGTTCGTGGCTCTCGGACTGATCGTCACGTGTCGTCCGGCCTGGTCGGCGACTTCTGCGGCAACCCGAACGCTGTCATCGGTCGAGGCATCGTCGAGCACGAGCACCTCGAACACGGGATACGTCTGATCGAACACCGTCGCCAGACGCCCCGGCAGGTACCGGGCATAGTTGTAGCTCGGGACGATCACCGACACCCTCTGCAGGGACGGCTCGATCATGCGCAACAAGTCGAATCCGTAGTCGTCGAACCGATGCGTCGTCAGGAGCGCCGTCTGCATCGCGGCGGTGCGCGCGGCGCGGTCGGATGGAGGTGAGTAGCGCCGCAGCACATCGAGTGCGGCTTCGGGATCCAGCTCGTCGATGAGGGCACCATGCTCTTGGAGCAGGTGTTCCGCCCCGGTGCAGCCGCGAAACGCCACTGGCGGCACGCCGGCGGCGATGGCCTCGAGCACGGTCGACGGGAAAGGATCCTCACGCGAACTCACGAACAAGACGTCGGCGGCGGAATACCAGTCGGTGACCGCCGGAGTGAAGGGGATCTGAACGAGCGTCGTCGGTCGCGAGGTGCTGGCGGTGAGCCAACGGTCGAGCCCGCCCTCGACATCGCCCACCCAAACGAAGCGAAGGTTCGTTCCGGAGCTCTCGGCGGCACCTGCCGCGGCAATGAAGAGGTCAAAGCCCTTCCGGGCGCAACCCCACCCGACACCGAGCACGACGGTGGTTGTGTCGCTCCATCCGTGCTGGGTTCGGAGCCGTTGCCGCGCGGCGACCGCAGGGTCGGGGGGAAGGGGTGGGTTGTAGAGGCCCTGGGGCCGCACCGTGGCTACCAGGTTCGGGGCCGGGAACGCCTCGATCATTCGGTCGCGCACGGACTCTGAGGGGAACACCACGAGATCGGAGTGTTCGAACATCGCTTCCGCACTGGGCTGCCAACCCTGCTCGTGGATGATGTGAGGGAGTTCGTGGACGAGGGAGACGACCCGGAAGCCCGCGTCTCTCAGCGGCACCACCACAGCACCCGTCACCACGGTGTTGGTGATCGCCGAGGTGAAACCCTCGTCGCGCCGCCCGAGGAGGTGATCGCGCAGGCCGGGATCGTTCGCGGCGAGCACGGTGACGTCTCCGACGGCTCGATAATCGTCGAGGAGCCCGCCGCCGTCGAGGAGCAAGAAGGCGACGCGCACCCCGAACCGGGCAGACAACAATCGGCCGAGTGCCAACAACAGCAGTTCAGCACCGTGAGGGTGTGCATCGTGGCCGACGAGCAGGACCGCTCGGCGCGTCGCTGGTTCAGGGATGTCGCCCGCGGCCCGTGCGGTGGCGTTCAGATACGCAGCCCCGAAGTGTCGATCCGGCTCGAGGTAGGAGCCCTCGGCCCACGCGTTCCAGGCGTTCACGAACACCAGCGGCTGACCCTGCAGGGGATGGCGCCGGGCGAAGTCGATGGCGTCGTCCAACCACGCCCGGT
>CAYYIA010000142.1:0-5170 GCA_964471875.1 uncultured Acidimicrobiia bacterium | reverse complement strand
TCCCGCGGCAATGCCGTGCTCGCGCACGATGAGTTCGCGGAGGTCGGCGAAGCGCGCCTCCACGGATTGCACCAATACGTTGAGGGCCGAGCCGTCGGCGGTGGGATCGAGCGCGTCGGCGATGCGCCGTTCCAGGGCACCGTCGGGACCCACGACTGCGGCAAGGCGGGAGAGGAACTCGGTGGTGTGACTTCCCTCGACGGCCGGATCGAGGCGTCCCAGGAAGGTCTCCCGCCATCCGACGAACTCGGCGAGGACCTTGGCGAGGATCGAAGACCGCTGATCCGGATCGAACTGAGCGAGCATCGCCGCCTTGCCCTGTTCGAGCACTGCGGAGAGGCGCCGTTCCGCTTCGTCGGTGAGGGCTCCCAGGGTCTGGCGCATGCGATCGTCCACGGCGGCGACGTCGAGGCCGATACCCATGGTGGCCAGGCCGCGAGCGCCGACCGCAAGCACGCGCCGCACCAGTTCGGGGCGGCCCTCGGGCGAACAGGGAGAGAGCAGCGCGGCGAGGTCGGGGTCCATCACGTGGAGTTCGTCGATGCTGACGCGGTCGCCCTCCACCGCGATCCCGGGGACCTCTCGCCGGAGGCTTGGTTCGAAGGTGCGCACCACCGAGGTCGTCATGAGGTCAACGTACGAGCCGGGTGTGACGGAAACCTCGTCCCGGTGCTCGCCCCGGCCCGCCGCCGTGCCACAATCACCCCATGACCGACCACGCTCCGTCGCCGGAGCGACTCGCCGCGGTCGCCGCCGCCCTGGAGCGGATCGACCTCACGTTGGCTGGACCGGAGGCCGTGGCGCTGCGCGACGCCACCCACCGGGTGGTCACCGAGTACCTGATCCCCCGCACCACCCATCCCGACGACGAGCTGGTCGTCGCGGTCGTCGGCGTCTCGGGTGCGGGCAAGTCGACGCTGATCAACTCGATCGCTCGCCGCCGCCTCACCGAGACCGGCACCCGGCGCCCGACCACCACCGAGCCGGTCGCCTGGGGGCATGGGGCGCTTCCGGCGACACTCGATGCGATCCGCCGCCGCCTACCCGGCCGGATGGTCGACACGTTGCGCCCACCTCCGGATGGCATCGTGATCGTCGACACGCCGCCTCCCGATGTCGTCGATGCGAACGGTATGGCAGTGTGCGAACAGATCCTCGATGTCGCCGACGCCTGCATCGTGGTGTCCGGGGCGGCGCGCTACGCGGATGCTGCCGGGTTCGACCTTGCGGCGCGGGCAGCCCGGCGTGGGGTGGCGACGGCATTCGTCCTCAATCGGCTGCCACCGGTCGCCGAGCTGCAGCGAGTCCTGGTCGCCGACTACGCAGCCAAGCTTGCCCGGGCAGGTCTCATCGATCGGCCAGAGCCCGGGTCCGTGATCGCCATCGCCGAGGGTGTGGTCGTTCCCGAGCGCGAGGGCCTGGCCATGGAGGCCGTCATGGGCTTCCGCAAGGAGGTGGAGCGCCTTGCCGATGTCCAGGAGCGGAGGAGGGTGATCGCTGCCGCCGTCGGAGGCACGGCGCGCCTCGTGGCCGGCGCGCTCGCCGTCGCCCGGGAGGCACTGATCGCGGCGGAGTCGCGGCGGGTGCAGCTCGCGGATCCGATCGCGCTGTCCTATGCCGAAGCCACCGACCGGGTGGTCGCCGCGGTGCGCTCTGGCGCGTTCGCCGAACTCAAGGACGATCCCGACGAGCTCGCCGCGGCCCTCGCCGCGACGACGGCGCGTCGCGCCGGCCGTGCCGCGTTGCAGTCGGCGGGGTCATGGGAGTCGGCCAGGGCCGACACCAGCAAGGGTCTCTTCACCCATGGCCCTGAGACTCCGGCCGCAGCGCGGGATCGCATCCGCTGGTGGCACGACGACATCCTCCGTCTCGCCGGCGAACTCGGTGGCAAACCGGGCCGGGGACGACGCGCCGAGCGGTTGGTGCGGGCGACCAGAGCCGCAGTGATCGATCCCGCTCACACCTTCGACCGCAAGGAGCGTCGGGTTCTCGATCGCAACCCCGGACTCGTCGAAGCCGCAGCCGGGCGTCTTGCCGACGAGTTGGCCGGGATCGTCGCCGCCGATTCGGCCCGGTTCACGGCGCGGCTCGGAGCAGGGACGCCCTGGGGGGTGCTCGCCCAACTGACCCTCGAGGAATCGACATGACCGACGTCGTTTCCATCGTCGACGGCCTCGACCTCGTCGTCGGCCTCGCCGATGGCCACCTTCACCCGGACGATCTCGAGGCGGCCCGGCGCGCGGCGCGACGCGCCCGGGAGCGCGTTGGCCATCTCGGCTCCACCCTCGTGACCGCGCTCCTCGGCGGCACCGGGGCGGGCAAGTCGAGCCTGCTCAATGCGCTCGCCGGCGATCACGTCGCCTCGACGAGCCCGGTTCGACCCCACACCACCGAGCCATTGGCCTGGATCCCGTCCGCGATCGAGCCGGCCCTCATCGCGCTCCTCGATGGCCTCGGCATCCGGCGGCGGGTGGTCCAAAGCCGCGCCCCTGGCATCGCAATCCTCGACATGACGGATGTGGACAGCGTCGAGTCCCTGCATCGCCGACGGGTGGAAGAAGTCCTCCCGATGGTGGACGTCGGGGTGTGGGTGTTCGACCCGCTGAAGTACGCCGATGCCACCTTGCATCGCGAGTTCATCGCTCCTCTCGCCGGTGCGGCCGATCGCATGGTGTTCGTCCTCAATCAGGTGGACCGGATCCCCCCGGACGAACGCGGGATCATGCGGGGGCATCTCGTCGAGCTGCTTCAGAGGGACGGGTTCGCCCGCCCGGTGGTGTTCGAGGTGGCCGCGGACCCGCCGATCGGACCGCGCCTCGGCATCGATGCCCTGTCCGCGCACCTCACTTCGCGCCTCGATGAGAAGACGGTGCATCTCGGCCGTGTCGTCGAAGAGGCCCGCAGTGCAGCTCGCAAGGTGGCGGCGGTGACGGGAGTCGATGGCGGAGGATCGCTCGACTTCGAGAACCGCTGGGACGAGGTGCGCGAGGCAGTCGTGGCGTCGGTCACCACCTCCGGTCCCATGGTGGGCCGACTCGAGGAGGGACTCCGGGCGGTGGAGCATCTCGTCGGTGCCATCGCCGCGGAAGCCGGCGGAGCCTTCGGGCTCCGCACCCGTCAGGTCTTCAACCCCGATCGAGTCGAGGCCGAGGTGCGCGCCGCGGTGGCGGCGATGGAGGAGGCCGTACCCCGGGGAGACGGCAGGGCCGATGCCGGGGTGGCGGCTCGTGCCGCCGTCCTCGATGCCGAACTCCAGGAGCGCATCGGAGCACCGCTGCGTCGGTTGCTCTGGGAGCGCGCCTCGCTCTCCGCCGTCGTCGCCGGGCTCGCCGTCGAGGCCTCGATGGCCGAGGCCCGGCTGGGCATCGGGCTCATCGACGCCTGAGACGCCCGGTCACCACCCGTCGCCGCGGGGATCGAGCAATCGGAGCGAGTCGGGTTCCATCGTGAGGGTGAGCGATGAGATCCTCCCCAGGTACTCGCCGTCGGCCTCGAAGCCGACCGTTGTGTCGGCCGTGGCGACGACCCGCTCGAAGGGGTGCCACACCCTCACTCCGGAGACCGTGCCCGGATCGCGACTCCGAGCCGCGGCGGCGACGACACGCATCAGGCGCAGCGGGGTGGCTCTTCGGATCGTCACGACTGCAGGCCCGCCGCCGGGGGAGATGCTGAGCGCCCGCCGGCCGAGGTAGGTGAAGTGATCGTGGACCTGAGCGATCACCGTGACGGCCTGCCCCGAGACCCCGTCCACGGACACCGCGAGATCCGGGGCGCGGCGGCGATACCCGGCCAGGGCTACGCGCACCGCGCTGCGCGCATAGTGGATCGTGCCCGCACCGACTTTGCGCAGCGGACGCTCCTCCGAGTCATGGATCACATCGGCGTCGTACCCGATGCCGGCGGCGAACACCGCCACCCGCTCGATCCGACCCGTTTCGCCGCCAGCGACGAGGCGCGCCGTGGGGAGCAGCCGCACGCGGCGTGAAGCGGCGAGTGCGACCGCTGCGGCGCCTCCGCGGCGGGGATGTCCGGTGAGGCGGGCGAACACGTTGCTGGTCCCGGCGGGGATCACCGCCAGAGCCGTGGCCGTGCCGACGAGACCGTTGGCGACACGGTGAACGATGCCGTCGCCGCCCATCGCCGCCACGACATCGATGCCTTCCGCTGCTGCGGCAGATGCGGCTGCTTCGGCTTCTTCGGGTCCATCCGGCCAAATCGGGGTGACCTGGAACCGGGGGCGCAGCGATGCCACCACCGAGCGGTGCAGCATCGCCGTAAAGCCGGAAGCCGCGGGGTTGGCCACGAGGAGCAGGCGTCGCATCGGTTCACGGTACCGGCAAGCCGGTACGCTGGGTCCGTGGCCGGGTATCGCCATCGTCGCGAGGCCGGCTCGGTGCTTGCCGGCCTTCTCGAGCACCTCGCCGGAGTCCATCCGCTGGTGCTCGGCATCCCCCGGGGTGGCGTCGTTGTCGCCGCCGAGATCGCCGCGGCGCTCCACGGCGAGCTCGGCGTGCTCACCGCGGTCAAGGTGCGGGCTCCTCGCAATCCCGAACTCGCCGTGGGCGCGGTGGCCGTGGACGGCGTCGCTCTGCTCGACGCCGAGCTGCTCGTTCGACTCGGTGTCGACGCCAAGACCAGTGACCGCATCGTCGCCGAGGCCGTCGAGGAGGTGCGTCGCCGCCAGCAGGCATTCGGGCCGGTTCCAGCGGTGGCGGGCCGTGTCGTGGTGGTGACCGACGACGGGGTGGCGACCGGGGCGACCCTGCGTGCCGCGCTGGCTCAGGTGGCTCGAGGAGAACCCAAGCGTCTGGTGTGCGCCGTCCCGGTCGGTCCGCCCGAGACCATCGCGACGATCGCCGCCATGGCCGACGAAGTGGTGTGCCCGCTGCAGCCCCGATGGTTTGGTGCGGTCGGGGAGTTCTACGAGGACTTCGCACAGGTGGGTGACGAGGAGGTGCGCGGGTTGCTGGCGGGGTTGTCGGGGCGGGAGTAAGTCGTTGCCCGTTGCCCGTCCGGCACCCCGGTACCCGAACCTCTGGCATCTTGCCTGTGGCATCTGGTACCTGGAACCTGGCACCTGGTAACGCCTCCGCCCGGAACCCGATCACCCACGTAAAGCGTCTCAATTGTGTCGTACCCGAGTAATAGGTTGAAACCATGAGCACGAAGA
>CAYYIA010000141.1:0-5197 GCA_964471875.1 uncultured Acidimicrobiia bacterium | reverse complement strand
GTCGAGGTGTTTGACCAGGGCTCGGAGGCTGTTGCCGTGAGCCACCACCAGCACCGTGGCCCCCACCCGGAGGTCGGGAACGATCCGATCGTGCCAGTACGGGAGCATCCTCCGCACCACGTCGGCGAGGCTCTCCCCAGCTGGGAGCAGATCCGGGGCCAGGGCGGCGTAGCGCGGATCGTGGCGCGGGTGCCGGGGATCATCAGGTTCGAGGGGAGGCGGTGGGACGTCGTAGGAACGACGCCACACCTGGACCTGCTCTTCACCGTGGCGTGCCGCGGTCTCCGCCTTGTTCAGGCCCTGCAGGGCCCCGTAGTGGCGCTCGTTGAGTCTCCAGGTGCGATATACCGGCACCCACAAGCGATCCAACGCCTCGAGGGCGCGGTGCATCGTCACGATCGCCCGGGTGAGCAGCGAGGTGTGCACCACCGTGGGGGCGATGCCGGCCTCGGCGATGAGCCGCCCGGCGTGGGTTCCTTCGGCATCACCCTTCGGCGTCAGACCGACGTCCGTCCATCCGGTGAAGCGGTTCTCGAGATTCCAGGCGCTCTCCCCGTGGCGGAGGAGCACCAGCGTGTGTTCCACCTCCGCGACGGTAGTCACGGCAACCTCCGCCACGAGGCCACGTTCCAGGCGATTCCCGAGTACACGTTGAGGCGAGGTCCCGCGACCCGATCGGCCCACCAGGCGGCACCCACGTCATCACGCACGATCAAGGGGATGATCACCACCTCGTCGGCGAGGATCTGCTCCATCTCCACCATCAGGGTCTCGGCCGCAGAAGGGTCGATCTCTCCTCGAAGCTCGTCGGCAAGGGTCCGGTAGCGTTCGATGGATTCCCCGGAGACGACGGAATCGATCGTGCCCCACCGGAAGTAGTTGGTTCCCACGAACGGCAGCCCGTCCGGGTCGAACGCGGTCATGAGCGATGCCGCGGCGGCGGTCCCCGGCGCTCCGAGGAGTCCCCACGAGGCCACATCCCACGACCCGTTGTCGAAGGTCGCGCCGAAGAACAGGTCGGCTTCCTCGAGCTGCAGCTCGGCGTCGAGTCCGGCCTCGCGGAGCATGGTGACGACTCGGCCCGCGGTCGCCACGCTGGCCGCCGAATCTGCCGGAACGGTGACCGAGACGTCGAGTCCGCTCCCGGCAAACGGGTCGAGTTCGATCTGCTCGCTGAGTGCGTCCAGCCGAGCGGCAACCTCGTCGAGGTCGTAGGCGTACTGGCTCCAGGGTCCGGGGCCCTCACCCAGGCCGAAACGACCGAGGATCGAGGTGACCGGGGCGGTGCCTCGAGCCACGGCCAGGGCATCGCGGTCGATGGCATGGGCCACGGCGCGCCGCAGGTCGAGGAATCGGTTCTGGGACAACGGGTTGCGATTGCCGGGCCCGAACTGGAAGCTGAGGAACTCCCACACGTGGCCCGGCGCCGTCTCCACCTGGACTCCCCCGAGGTCGCGGTACGGAGTCGCCTGCTCCTGAGCCGAGGCGATCGTGACGAGGTCGAGGTCACCGACGGTGAAGGTGTCGAGCACACGGGGGTCGGCCTCCGCACCGGGCTCGTAGAACCGAAAGATGAGACGGTCGAGGTATGGGAGCAGGTGGCCCTGCGAGGACCGCTCCCAGTACTGCGGATTGCGGGCGAGTGACACCAACTGCCCGGGAACGAACTCATCGAGCAGGAACGGCCCGCCGCTCACCCACATCGTGTCGTTCCAGTCGGCAACGAAGTCCGATCCGGCGACATCGTGGCTCGGCAGGATCACGCCGAAGAGGCGCTGGTAGGCCGTGGACGCCTGCATCCGCAGGGTCACCCCACGCGCCGACGGGCGGACCGAGCCGGGTACCACCATGGCGTACAGATCGGCGACATCCGATCGGATCGGGTATCGCGGGTCGGTTGCCACCGACACGGTGAAGGCCAGGTCATCGCCACCGATGGCCACCCCGTCGGCCCACACCGCACCGTCGCGCACCGCGACGGAGACCTCGATCGTCCCGTCGCCATTGTCCACCACGAGCCCATTGCGGAGCGACGGCATCTCCTCCAGAACCACCGGTACGGCGTCTCCGGTCGCAGGATCGGCGATCCATCCCCGCGCACAGACCGCGGGGCAGATCAGATCCAGTACCGCCAGATCAGGCCCTTCCAGGAAGGGATTGAGGGTGCGGGGCGAGGATCCCTCGCCCACACCGATGACGACCGTGCCGCCGTAGGGCGACGGTTCGGTCGTCGTGGTCGTGTCGGGCAGGGTCGTGGTGGCAGCGATCGTCGTGGTGGTGACGGACTCGGGTCGCACCCCGGTCGAGGTGGCACAGCCGGCCGCCACGATGGCCACCACCACGGCCCAGCCGAGCCGTCGCACCCTTCGCCGCTCGCCGCCCACCTCTCAGACCCAGTAGCGGACGATGGCTGCGAACTGGTCGGGATCGAGCGATGCGCCACCGACCAGCGCCCCGTCGACATCGCGCTTCGCCATGAACGCGGCGATGTTGCCGGGATTCACGGAGCCGCCGTACAGCACGCGGACCGCGGCGGCGACGTCGTCCCCATGGCTGCGCGCAATTGCGCCCCGCAACTGCGCCGCAGCGTCGCCCGCAATGTCGGGATCTGCGGTGCGACCGGTTCCGATCGCCCAAATCGGCTCGTAGGCCACCACAACCGTTGCGGCGTCCTCGGGGGTGACTCCGCGCAACGCCGCCGTGAGTTGTGCGGTGATGATGCCTTCGGTGGTCCCCGCTTCGCGCTGCTCCAGGCTCTCGCCGACTGCGACGATGGGCGTCATCCCGGCGGCGAGGACAGCAGCAAGCTTGCGAGCCACCGCGGCATCGTCATCGCCGAACATCGCCCGTCGCTCCGAATGACCGACGATCACGAACCGGACACCGAGGCTGCGCAACATGGCGGGCGAAATCGCACCGGTGTAGGCCCCCGACTCCTGCCAATGCACGTCTTGGGCGCCGAGCCGGATCGGGAGATGGTCCGTCTCGATCACCGTCTGCACCGAACGGAGCGAGGTGAACGGCGGGCATACGACGACATCGACCCGCTCGTAGTCGTCCGGCTCGAGTCGATACGAGAGCTTCTGCACCATCTGGATCGCCTCGAGGTGGGTCGCGTTCATCTTCCAGTTGCCGGCGATGAGGTTCTTACGAGCCACGATTCCTCCCGAGGGTGCGAACGGACGGCGTGCAGGGTACGGCTGGTGAGGACCCGATCATGAAGCGCTGTTGGATCCGGTGGCGGGCCGAGGCGTTCGGAGGACCTCGATGCCTGGCAGCGAACCACGCTCGATCAGCTCGAGCCCGGCTCCCCCACCCGTGGACAGATGCGAGACCTTGCCGTCGAGCGCCATCGCCCGCAGGGCAGCGACACTGTCCCCGCCGCCGACGACCGAGTACGCCGAGGAGGTAGCGATGGCCTCGGCAACGCGCCTCGTCCCCGCAGCGAACGGCTCCCACTCGAACACCCCCATGGGGCCGTTCCAGAACACCGTGTCCGCTCCGGCGAGGATGGAGGCGAACCGCTCAGCCGTCTCGGGTCCGATGTCGAGACCCAACGAGTCTCCGGGAATCGACGATGCGGGGACCACCCGGTACGAGGCATCCGCCGCCATGCGGTCGGCGGCGACGAGATCGGTGGGAAGGGTGAGCCGGGACCCATCCGTCGACCCGAGAACACTCGCGGCCGAGTCGATCATGTCCTCCTCCACCAGCGATCGCCCCACCCCGAACCCCTCGGCGGCCAACAGGGTGAAGCACATGGCTCCGCCGACGAGCATCACGTCCACCTTGGGGAGCAGCGCCTTGATCACCCCGAGCTTGTCCGACACCTTGGCACCCCCGAGCACGACCACGTACGGTCGATCGGGAGAACCCAGGATCCTTTCGAAGGCTTCCACTTCGGCGAGCAGGAGGGGGCCGGCTGCAGAAGGAAGCCGCTCGGCGACACCCACCGTGGAGGCGTGGGCACGGTGGGCCGAGCCGAAGGCATCCATCACGAAGGCGTCGGCGAGAACGGCGAGTCGGTCCGACAACCCGGGATCGTTGGAGGTCTCCCCGGGTTCGAATCGGGTGTTCTCCAGGACCACGACCTCATCGCGCTGTGCTGCCACTGCGGCGGCCGCACCCGGGCCGGCGACGTCGGAGGCGCTCGTCACGGCAAAGCCACCAAGGGCACCGAGGCGTTCGGCCACGGGACGCATCGAGAAGGCGGGATCGATCCCCTTCGGCCTACCCAGATGACTGCATACGACGACCTTCGCCCCTGCGGCGCGCAGCGCCCGAATCGTCGGGAGAGCCGCCTCCAATCGGAAGTCGTCCTCGACGACCCCGCCGCGAAGCGGGACATTGAGGTCTGCCCGCACCAGCACGGTACGGCCGCCGTAGTCGGCGTCGGCGATCGAGGGAAGCCGGTTCACGTCCGTTGACTCACGCTAGCCGACGCAACACCGCTGCCAGCCGCGCCGGGTCGTGCGCCGGCCACTCCGCGGTGGGATCGGCGAGATCCCCCGTCTCCACCCGGCCCGCGTACACGGGAATGGCCACCTGGGTGAGGCCGGGGGGGACGCGCAAGGGGCCGTCGTGGGCGACCACGATGTCAGGGCGACGCACCCCGCCGACCGCGGTGAGCGCGGCCACGTGGTCGGTCCCGTCCATGTGCAGGGTCTCGCCGTCCTGGGTGGTGAGGTTGCACACGTAGACGAGGGTGCCGGAGGCGGCGTTGATCGCCTCGGCGATCCCGGGGACGCGCAGGCCGGCAATGACCGATGTGAACAGGCTGCCGGGTCCGAGCACGATCTCATCGGCTGAGGCAATGGCTGCACACGCGGTGCGGGTGGCTCGCGCCGAGTCCGGGAGCACCCGCAGTGCGCTGATCCGTCCCCGACCGGTGGCAATCGCCACCTGTCCTCGCACCGTCGCACCATCCACATCGGCCTCGAGGGTGAGTGGTTCGGCCGCCGCCGGCACGACGGCCCCTCGCGCTCCGAGCAACCTGCCGGCGGTGTTCAGGGCGTCCTCGAAACTCCCCGACATGTCGGTGAGGGCTGCGATGAGCAGGTTCCCGAGCGAGTGCCCGGCGATGTCGGCCCCCGCCTCACCGAAGCGGTACTCGATCAGGCGTCTCCACAGGGACGGGTCCGGGCTGAGCGCAAGCAGCGCCCGACGCAGGTCGCCCATGGGGGGAATGGAGAGGGCG
>CAYYIA010000140.1:0-5215 GCA_964471875.1 uncultured Acidimicrobiia bacterium | reverse complement strand
TACACCTGCGAAGATCGAGGGGGAGCTCTGGTCGGTGATGCGCCAGGGTTCCCGGGTACGCAGGCATCAGGTCCCGGCCGAAGTCGGGATCACCGCCCAGGGCCAGGAGCAGGTTCGTGGTCAAGGCAAGATGCAGCATTTCCTCGACGGCGACGCTCACGATCAGACGACACGCATCCGAACTCTGATCCTTGATCGAGTACGCCGCGTAGAGGTAGGGGGGAATGGTCGACATCTCGACCTTGCGGGCAAGGGCGACATGGGCGCGCAGCGACGCGAGGTCGTCGATCGGCATGGCTAGTCGGTGTCTCCGAGATATCCCTCGTCGATCTGGGCCACCGGCCCCTCGAAGAGGTATCCGAGCGGAACGACGAGGAACACGAACAGCACCGGGATCGGATGCCACAGAGCGACGATCGTTCCGACCAGGAACAGCACCGGCCCGAACGCGTACGACCGCAACACCCTTCGGACTTTGGCTCGGTCGACATCTCCGCGGAGGAGTCCCTTGCGATCGGCATACCACCACACGATGTTGAAGATCAGGGCGAGAGCGAACATCGCCAACCCATAGAGGGCGGTGGCGACGCCACGATGCACCGGATCGGTCACGTACTCGGCGACCACCGCGTTCGGAAACGGAATGATGGCGATGGCCATCAGGCAGAAGACGTTCAGGATGAGGAAGGTGTGGTTCACCCCGCGCAGCAGGAAGAACATCCGGTGGTGATTGATCCAGTATGCGCCGACCACGAAGAACGTGACGGCGTATGCCAGGTACGAGGGCCAGAGATCGATCAAGGCATCGGCGAGATCGGAGGGGTCGTCGGAGTGGATCAGCGGCACCTTGATCTCGATGACGAGCAGGGTGATCGCAATGGCGAACACACCGTCGACGAGCGCCTCGAGGCGCCTGGTGGGAAGCTGACGTGTGGACGTCGTCCCGGTCATGCGGCACCGCCCTCTCGTGCGACCGGTGCCGGAGCGTAGCCGCCGGGGCACGACCCGGCCGGATCGGTACCATCGCCCGACATGTCAGCCCTCCCGCGGCACCTGCTCCCGGATCATGCTGGGGTGAGCCGCGACGGGCATCTCACCATCGCCGGCTGCGACCTGGTGGACCTCGCCGCCGAGTTCGGTACGCCGCTGTTCGTGTACGACGAGGATCATCTACGGACCCGATGCCGGGAAGCCGTCGCCGCGTTCGGCGACGGTGCCACGTACGCCACGAAGGCCTTTCTGTGCCTGGCGATGGCGCGACTCGCCCACGAAGAGGGCATGCGCCTCGACGTCGCCACCGAAGGGGAGGCAAGGGTGGCACTCCACGCCGGCGTCCCGGCGCACCGCCTCGTGGTCCACGGCAACAACAAGTCCCTTGGAGAGCTGGAACTCGCCCTGGACCGCGAGGTGGGACGCGTCGTGGTCGATGGCTTCGACGAGATGGACCGGATCGAACGGCTGGTCGCATCCGGCCATCCTGTTCCGGCGGTCTTCCTGCGGGTGGCACCCGGAGTCGATGCGCACACCCACGAGTACGTCGCCACCGGCCAAGACGACTCCAAGTTCGGATTCACCGTGGCGAACGGCGACGCCGCCCGCGCCGTGAAGCGGGCGCTGGCATCGCCGGCGTTCGACGTGCGCGGGTTGCACAGCCACATCGGATCGCAGGTGTACCGGGTCGAGTCCTTCGCCGAGGCGTTGCGTACCGTGGCAGGCTTTGCGGCATCGTTCGGGCTGCCCGAGCTCTCCATCGGGGGAGGTCTGGGGGTCGCCTACGTGGAGGGGGAGAGCGCTCCGACGATCGCGCAATGGGCAGCAACGCTGCGCGAGGCGGCGGCAGACCTCGGACTCGAGTCGATGCTGTGGGCCGAGCCCGGGAGGGCAATCGTCGCGGCTGCGGCGGTGACGCTCTACACGGTGGGCAGCATCAAGGAGATCCCCGGCGTGCGGACGTATGTCGCCGTCGATGGCGGGATGAGCGACAACCCGCGGCCCATCATCTACGGGAGCGGGTACGAAACCTTCCTGCCGCGCTCGGTTGCCGCCGATCGCGCGCGCGCCATCCGGTTGGTGGGCAAGCATTGCGAGTCGGGAGACGTATTGGTACGCGACGGGGTGGTGCCGGAAGACCTTGCCGTCGGCGACATCCTGGCGACCCCGGTCACGGGAGCGTATGGGCACTCGATGGGATCCAACTACAACAAGATGACACGCCCAGCAGTGGTGTTCGTCCGCAACCGCGATGCCCGGCTGGTGGTGCGCCGCGAGTCGTTCGACGACCTCGTCCGCAACGATCTCTGAGGGTCAGTCGGCCAGCACCCCCGGATACCCCCGCATCAGCTGGAACGCCTCCGCCAGACCGCACCCCGCCTGCATGCCCTGGTATTCGGCAAGAAGGCGTAGCCCGCGCTCTGACCAGGGATGAGGAAACGGCTGGATCTCGTTCTCGTAGCAGGCGAAGGCGGAGATCTTCGTCTGTAGCTGCGCCTCGGTGAGAGGCACGAAGAAGTTGGCGGGAAACACCACTGCGTTCCAGGCAGAGGTGGCAGGCACCTCACATCCGAGAAGGCCCACGGGCTTGCGCTTGGGTCGGCCGATGATCTTGGCGACCTCCAGGGTGAGCCTATGGTCGCGGTTGAGGTCGGTGTCGACGTGCGTCACGATGAGATCGGGCTCGAGCCCCAATGCCCCCACGGTGTTGGCGAGATCCGCCATAGGCACCGCGTCGAACTTCTGGTCTGCGACGCCGAGAAACCTGGGCTCGCCGATCCCGAGGAGCGAGCAGGCTCGCCGGGCGGACGGACGGTTGTCCTGTTCGACGCCGCGGGCGCGCACGATCCCATCGGAGATGATGACGACCTCGACCGCCCAACCCGAGGCCACCAACCGTTGGATGGTCCCGCCGGCACCGAGCGTCTCGTCGTCGGCGTGGGCCACGAGCACGAGCGCCGACCGGTCACCAGACATCGGAGTCCCCATGGGTGAGGTGCCAGTGGTCCATGACGGCGTATCGTGCCAGGTCCGTGGCCGGAGCGGTCACAAAGACCCGACGCGTCGTGGGAACCGAGTGCAGACCGGCCGCGTCGAACGCGCCGGCGTAGGGGTGTCGGCGGGGAAGCCAGGCCGTGAGTTCGGCGGCACCGATCTCCCGGGCCGCGTGCTGGACTTCTTCCAGGATCGCCGGGAGCAGCGTGCGACCGGTGGTGCGGACCACCAGGTCGCAGATGTGGAGCCGCTTCGATGTGCCGGTATCGAATGCCTTCAAGACCACGAAGCCGGCTCGGTCACCCACGACGAAGCGACGATAGTCCTGACCGGGCTTGCGATACCTCCAGGCAAGGTACGGGGCATCGCGTCGCGTGCCGATCTCCAACCCGGACTCATCCCAGACCCCTCCGACCTCGGGGGAGAGGTCGTCGACCGGTGTCAGAAGCCCCGACCGCCCGTCTCCCGGCCGCACCGGCCACAGGCGGACGGGCACGGGCCCCAGTTCCGTCCAACCAAGCCGTGCGAAGCTGCCCTGCGAGCGCTCATTGGGAAAGGTGAACCCCATCGCCCCAGCCTCGCGGAGGCTCCGGAGACAAAGGTCGCCGAGGGTGTGGAGATGGCCGCGCCCCCGGTGGTCGGGATGGGTCATCACGTCCTGGACCATCCAGGCCTCACGCACCTCACCGAACACACTCACCGCGTAGCGGGGTGCGGCGTAGAACGAGACGATGCTTCCTTCTTCCTCGGCGACGAAGAGCGCGGCCGCACCTGCCGGAGGGTCGAGATATTGCCAGCGGAAGTGGTCCTCGCTCCACGGGACATGCGGCTGCACCAGGTTGATCAGCGCGAGAATCGCCGGCGCATCCCCGGGAACGGACGAGCGGAAGGCCACCGTCATCGCGCAGCGTCCGCCCGTCGTCGAGTCGCCATGGGGCAAGTGTGCCAGGTTCGGCGGTCGAGCCGCGCGATGGGCGGCAGGCGGCTCACCTTGGCTCGAGATACCGGGCGCGGAGCGCCGACAGACCCTCTTCCCCGATCCCGACCCGCCCGGCGAGGTAGCGCGCCACCGATCCGTACCGCGTCTCGATCTGACCGAGCAAGGACTCGAGCGATGCTGATCGGACCACGGTCAGCATGGCTCGATGCCAACTCCCTCGAGTGTGGCGCGATCCCGGTCGGTCATCTCGTGGAGAGAACCAGATCGGTAGAGCATGCGACCGCGGACTCTTCGGCCGTCTGCGGTGGGGGCACCGCCGAGGTCGCGGAAGTTGGCCACACGATCCAGGCGGGGTGTCTTGTACGTCATCTCCGGTACCTGAGATCGGGTCGTGAGCGCTTCATGTCACAGGGTGGGGGATCGCCCGCGCCGTCTCCTCCAGACCGAGGCCTCGATTGAGCCAGTCGAGAGGCGACAGGCCTGCCAGGGCGGGGTTGGGCCGGACGATCCAGTCACAGGCGGTGAGATCCGACATGGACTTCTTGAGGAGGGTCACCAGCCATGCCATGTCGGCACGAACGACGTCGCCATCGAGCTGAAAGGCCGGATACACCGGCTCCAGCGAGAGAAGCCCATCGATCCTGAGCAGGAAGTCGTGTTCGCGCACCGAGCCGCGCGCAGCGTGCACTCGGCGCTCCAACTCGCGTTCGGTGAGACAGTGGCCGAGAAGGATTCGGCCGTCAGCCGGTACGCGCCGCGAAGTCACCCCACTGGCGTATCACGCTCTCCGTCGGTGGTCTAGTGCTGAACGACCGGAGCGCGGCCCCGGGTCAGGAGAGTCCTACCCCGATCATCTTCCCCACCCACCAGGCGATGACACCACCGAGTCCGGCGATGAGGAGGTTCTCGGAGCCCGATACGAAGTGGTTCGAGCGCGTCACCATGGCTTTGACGACGCCCACCCCGAAGAGGCCGACAGCTGTGATGCAGCCCGCCCACAGAAGACCGATCGCGGTGTTCTCCACGAACAGGAAGGGCAACACCGAGGACAGCGATCCGCCAAGGAACAGCAACCCCGACATGACCATGGCACGATATGGGGAGCGCCGCTCCGAATCCACGACGCCGAACTCCAGCGCCTTCATCGCGTTGAGGAGGGTCTCGTCGTCGCGGCTCAATGCCGCGGCCACGCCCTCGAGGTCGTCGGGATGCACCCCCATCGACGCGAGCATTTCGCGGATCTGGGCGACCTACATCGAGCGGTAGTTGGTGATGTGGGTGCGCTCCAGG
>CAYYIA010000139.1:0-5241 GCA_964471875.1 uncultured Acidimicrobiia bacterium | reverse complement strand
CATCCTCCTCGCCTCGGTGGTCGCCTATGCCTCGGTCAGCCGATACCGCCAGCGCGAAGAGGCACGGCTGGCCGCCGCGCTACTCGCCGAAGAGGGGGTGGCGTGATGCTTCGCCGCTTTACCGCGCTCCCCGGCTGGGCTCGCTACTCAGTGGCGGCCGCCCTGGGCATCCTGGTGCTGTCGTTCGTGCAGGCACTGGAGCCGGGTGGGTTGGAGCGCCTCACCTCGGAGAACGCCTCGGGGGCGATGCTGCGCTGGTCGGTGCCGATCCTGCTCGCCGGACTCGGCGGCCTGTTTGCCGAGCGGGCCGGGGTGGTCAACATCGGCCTCGAGGGAATGATGGTCCTGGGCACGTGGGCCGGTGCGTACGGCTACCTCCACGGTGGTCCGTGGATGGCGGTACTCGTCGGACTCCTCGGCGGAGCGATGGGGGGGCTGCTGCATGCCATCGCCACCGTCACCTTCAAGGTGGACCACATCGTGTCCGGGGTGGCGATCAACATCCTCGCCCCCGGGATCGTGCGGTTCATATCGCAGTACTCGTTTGCCGGAGCGTCGGGTGGTTCGATCACCCAGTCCCCCTCGATCCACGGCCTTCCGTTGGTCACGGTGCCGTTCCTCGCCGGTGGCGACCTGTTCGGATGGAAGACGCCAGACTTCCTCGGTGTCATCGATCGCTGGGACATCTTCTTCGTATCCGACATCGCCTCGTTCTTGCGGGGATTCGCGGCGAATGTGTCGATCTTCACCCTGCTCACGCTGGCGATGGTGCCCGCCGCCGCCTGGCTGATCTGGAAGACCCGCTTCGGATTGCGGCTCCGCATCGCCGGGGAGCACCCGGTGGCGGGCGAGTCGCTCGGTGTCGGCATCTACTGGCAGAAGTACAAGGGGACGGTCATCAGCGGCGCCCTCGCCGGTCTCGGTGGCGCCTTCATCGCCATGGAGTTGACGGGGTTCTATCGGGAAGGTCAGGTCCAGGGCCGTGGCTTCATCGGCCTCGCTGCCCTGATCTTCGGGAATTGGCGTCCCGGCGGGGTACTGATCGCGGCATTCCTGTTCGGGTATCCGTTCGGCACCGCGTTGCGCGACCTCGATGGGCGCTCCACCCACGCCTTGCTGCTGCTCATCGCGGTCGGTCTGGCGGCGATCGCCGCGGTCTCGTACCGGCGGGCCAAGCGCGTGGATGCGTTGCTCGCCGGCGGCATGGCGGCAGGGTTCCTCGTGTGGTACGTGCTCACCGAGACCGCTCCCGAGTGGCTGCCCAATGCGCTGCCGTTCGCCACGGTGCTCATCGTGCTCGTCTTCGCCAGCCAACGATTGCGAATGCCGGTTGCCGACGGCCGGATCTACGTCCGAGGCGAAGAGCTCTGACGAGCCCCGCCAGAGCGGGGCGTCCACCCGACGCCTGATTTCCCCACGCCCGATGCCCGCTGCCCGACGAGCACCAGGTATCAGGTATCAGGTATCAGGTCTTCTCCTGCCTGAAACCTGACGTCTGGCGTCTGAAATCTCCCTTGGCGACTGGAGACTGGCGACTGGTGACTGGAGACTGGAGACTGGCGAATTCTTCAGCCTCACCCGCCCGGGGTCGGTCTCCCGTAGAAGTACACGTCCTGCGCGGCCATCTCGGGGAAGGCCTCTTTGCCATCGCAGGTCTGTCCGGGGTAGCCGCTGGTGATGCGGATGCTGAGGCTGGAGGTGCGCAGGCTGCGGATGTCGATCCGCTGCAGGTCCCGGCTATCGGTCAACTCCGTGACGATCGTCTGGGTGAGATCGTCGATGAACACCTCGATCCCCTTCATCCGGGCGTTGCGGAGGAAACGGCACTCGTCTTCGACGTTCTGGATGGCCATCTCGGTGATCTGCACCGGGGGAGCGAAGAGGAAGGTGATGTCCACGCCGATGCCACCATCGGTGGCATTCCACGAAGTCGCCGGGTTGCCATCGAGCAGGGCTTCGCAGGGGAACGAGGTCAGTTCCGAGGTGCAGGTCACCCGGATCGGCGTGAGTTGGGTGATGGGCACGGTGGCGAGCGAGGTGCCGGTGGTCGTGCTGGTTTCTGCGGCCGTGCCGTCGCCGCCGCTGAAGACGTTCACGAGCAATGCCAGCAACGCCACGCCGAGCACGACCGAGGCGAGCACGATCAGGGCTCTGGCACCGGCAGTCGTCCGCAGCATGGGCTGGGGAGCGACCGGCATCTGGCCCCGGCTGAGCCGGGCGCCACAGCGTTCGCAATGGCGGTTGTCGGGGTGGTTGGCAGCGCCGCACGAGCCACAGGCCACCGCCCCCTCCGGACTTCCCGGGCGCGTGGTCCGCGGAGGCTGGGTCCGCCGGGGCTGCGGGGACTCCTTGCCGGGCTTGCCTTCGAGGCCGAACGGCTCGAAGAGGTCGTCGAAGTTTTCGATCGAGTCGTCGTCCATACCGGCGGACATTGTGCCACGGTTTCCTCGTTGTCTCCCCGATGCCCACGGGGGGAGTGGCGGTCGGCTGACACGCATCGTGGTCGTCACTGCCATCGGCGGGTTGCGTCACACGGGGCCGATAACCTCGCGTCTGTGAAGTACCGCTGCGACGTCTGTGGGCACGAGAGTGCCAAGTGGATGGGATTCTGTCCCCAGTGCAAGGCCGATGGCGCGCTCGTGGAGGTCCCCTCCGAACGGCGGTCCTCGCGTGACAAGGCCCGGCGCGCCCGCGTCGTGACGGTGGGTGAGGTTGGGGCGGGGGAGGTGGTGCGCCGGCCTGTGGGCATCGGCGAGATCGATCGGGTGCTCGGCGGAGGCCTCGTTCCCGGCGCGGCGATTCTGCTCAGCGGTGAGCCCGGGGTGGGCAAGTCGACACTGCTGCTGCAGGTGGCGGCGGCGCTTTCCGCCCACGGTGGACGGGTGCTCATCGCCAGCGCCGAGGAGTCGATCGACCAGATCGGTCTTCGGGCACGCCGTCTCGGGATCACCGGCGATGGCGTCTTGCTGTCATCGGAACGAGACGTCGATGTGATCATCGCCGCCGCCGCCGAGTCTCGACCCGACCTGCTCATCGTGGACTCGATCCAGACCATCGAAGCCCGCGAGGTCGGCGGCACCGCCGGTGGCGTGGCACAGGTGCGTGAGTCGGCGGCTCGTCTCATCCACGCCGCCAAGGAGTCGGGTGTGCCCCTGGTGCTCGTCGGCCATGTCACCAAGGACGGAGGGATCGCCGGACCCAAACTCCTCGAGCACACCGTCGACGTCGTCCTGTACCTCGAGGGTGATCTCGATCGGGGTCTGCGGGTGCTGCGCGGCCTGAAGAATCGCTTCGGCCCCACCCATCAGATCGGGCTCTTCGAGATGCGTGAAGCCGGGATGATGGAGGTCACCGACCCGGCCGGACTGCTGGCGACCGACCATCTTGGTGAGGTTCCGGGCAGTGTGGTCTTTCCTGCCGTGGATGGACGCCGCCCGCTGCTCGTCGAGGTGCAGGCGCTGGTGGCGGGTACCTCGTTGCCCCAGCCGAGGCGGTCGGTCAAGGGTCTCGAGGCCGCCCGGGTGCTTCAGGTGCTGGCAGTGCTCGAGCGCCACGCTGGGCTGTCGTTCGACGGCAAGGATGTCTACGTCAGCGTCGTGGGCGGCCTCCGGGTGCGTGATCCGGGGTGCGACCTGCCGGTGGCCATCGCCCTGGTCTCGTCACTGCTCGACCGCACGGTCGGGGCGGTGGCGGCCTGGGGAGAGGTGGGACTGACCGGGGAGATTCGCCCTGTGGCTCACGGTGATCACCGTGCCGTCGAAGCCAAGCGACTCGGCGTCCACCGTGCCATCGGCCCTCGCGGCAACGGCCACGATCGCGTGGACCGGGTGCTGGGCGAGTTGGGGTTGATGAAGTAGGCGCGATGCGCAATGCGCAATGCGCGATGCGCGGGATTGGTCCCTCATGGCGCAGCGCCCCTGATACCTGACACCTAACACCTGATACCTGATACCTGACACCTGACACCTGACACCTCGGATCCCCGGCGACCGGAGACCGGAGACTTCTTCCCGTACTAGCCTCGCCTTCCGATGGCACAGAAGGAGCCCACCCTCGACATCCGCCGTGCCCTCGCTCCGGGGACACCGTTACGCAATGCCATCGAGTTGATCCTGCGCCAGGAAACCGGGGCGCTCATCGTGCTCGGGTACGGGCGAGACATCGAGGCGATCTGCACGGGCGGCTTTCATCTCGACGGCGCGGACTTCGGCCCCGCCCGGCTCGCCGAGCTCGCAAAGATGGATGGCGCGGTGATCACCGACGAGGCCGCAGAAGTGATCTATCGGGCGAATGTCCATCTCATCCCGGACCCGTCGATCGACACCAACGAAACCGGCACCCGCCATCGCACCGCAGAGCGTGTCGCCATGCAAACGGGGCGCCCGGTCGTCGTGGTGAGCCAGGGTCGCCAGACCGTGACGGTCTTCGTCGGGAGTCGTCAATTCGAACTGCGCAGCCCGACGGCGCTCCTGGCGCAGGCCAACCAGAACCTGCTCACGCTCGAGCGGTTCCGGCGCCGGCTCACCGACGACGAGGATCGTCTCACCCAACTCGAGGTCGCCGACATCGCCGTGAACCGCGACATCGTGCAGTTCCTGCAGCGCGCCGCCCTGATCAGGCGCATCGGCGCGGACTTGGAGAACTTGGCGGTCGAGCTCGGCGGGGAAGGCGAACTCATTCGCCTGCAACTGCTGGACCTCCTTGCCGGGGTCGACGAGGCCGCCGTGCTCGTGTATGCCGACTACGCACGCCGCTTCCCCCCGAAGGTCGCCCAGCCGCTGGATCTGATCGGCACGCTGTCGACGGAGCACCTCAGCGATGAGGCGAAGGTGGCGGGGCTGCTCGACCTCGGCCCCCAGGAGAGTCCGGTGCGTGCCCGCGGGTATCGGATGCTCGACCGGATTCCCCGGCTCCCCGATGCCGTGAAGGTGTCGCTGGTTGGGCACTTCGGCAATCTCCAGGAATTGCTCACCGCCTCGGTCGGCGATCTCGACCAGGTGGAGGGTGTCGGCCGGGCCCGAGCGCGCCAACTGCGGCGGTTCTTCGATCGTCTCCTCGACTCCAGCCGCGGCTGGGAAGTCGAAGAGGACTGAACGGAGTAGGTGCTAGGCGCTAGGCACTAGGCACCGGCTTCCCGCTACCCGCTTCCCGCTTCCCGCCCGCATCTGGCATCTGGCATCTGGCATCTGGCCTCTGGCATCTGGCATCTGGCATCTGGCATCTGGCATCTGGCATCTGGCA
>CAYYIA010000138.1:0-5255 GCA_964471875.1 uncultured Acidimicrobiia bacterium | reverse complement strand
CGATCACCCGGGCCGACGGCGTCGGCATGCACCTCGAGCCGGTCGGTGCCGTACTCGAGCTCGTAGCTCTTCGCCACCGTGTTCCACGGCAGCTTGCCGGGCTTACGCACCGGGACGAACCCCGCGTGGATCCGGGCGGCCACCGGGGCTCCGACGATGAATCCACGCGATTCGATGCCAACCACATGGCTGACGCGCATCTCCCGCCAGGGTTTCGCCATGGCGTCGAGGACCCTGTCGAAGGCCTCGGCATCACCGAGGAGCGGGGTGATGTCCTTGAAGACGATGCCCGGCTTGGGGAAATCGGGCACGTCGCGAATCAGCGCGCTGAGGTCATCCATGCGCCGATTGTACGGTCACCCCACGACCGGACGCGGCGGCACCGCCGCAACACTCGTCCGCCCTCAGCGCCGCGAGCCCTTCTGGCGTTTGCGAGGCGGTCGAGGCACGGCACCTGTCGAGAGTGCGGTCACCGTGGCGGGGGCGGCCTCGTGCGGGGCGAAGTCCTCGCCGCTACCACGACGTTCGAGCCGGCGACGCACCTTGATCCAATGGTCCTCTCGCTCCTTCCACACACCCACGAGCGGGGCGGCGAGGAAGATCGACGAGTACATGCTCGTCGCCACTCCGACGAAGAGGGCGAGGGCAAACTCGCGCAGCGTCGTGGCGCCGAGCAGGAACGAGCCGACGAACAGAAGGCTCCCAATGGGCAGGAGCGAGATGAGCGAAGTGTTGATCGAGCGCATGAGCACTTCGTTCATCGACATGTTCACGAGCGCCCCGTAGGTATGGCGATCGCCGCGCTCGGTTGCGTTCTCCCGCATCTTGTCGAACACCACGACCGTGTCGTAGAGGGAGAATCCGAGGATGGTGAGGATGGCGATGACGGTCGCCGGTGTCACCTCCAGGCCGGTCAGGGCGTAGATGCCCGAGGTGAACACGAGGTCGTGGAGCAGGGCGACGATGGCAGCCGCTGCCATCTTCCACTCCAGGCGCCATGCCATGAAGAGCGCGATCACGATGAGGAACACGATCAAGGCCCGCACCGCGGACTTCGTGACCTGACTGCCGAACGTCGGACCCACCGACTGCCGACTGGCATCGCCGACTTCGATCCCGAGGAGGTCCGCCAGGTCGGCGACGACGGCGTCCTCGACCTCTGGCTCGAGTTGGGCGGTCTGTACCCGGATGCCTGAACCGCCGATCTGCTGTACCCGGACGCTTCCCAGCCCGGCATCGTCGACGTGTTCGCGCACCGTGGCGACGGACACGCCGTTCGGGTTGGGGAACTCGATTTGGGTCCCGCCGGTGAAGTCCACGCTCAGGTCGAGGCGAAGAAAGATCAAAGCGAACAGGGACACCGTCACGATCACTCCCGAGATCATGAACCATCTGCGGCGGTGACCGAAGAAGTCGAATCGAGTATCGCCGTGGTAGAGATCGCGCCACAGGCTCATTGCCCGGCCTCCTTCGGTCGGCCCGTGGCACCCCGGATCGAGAACCACCCACCATCACCGAGACGGGTGTGGGCGAGCAGCGAGACCGCCGGGCGCGTGTAGAACACCGCCATGACCAGGTCACCGATCGTGGTGACGAGCAGGGCGAGGGCAAAGCCCTTCACCGAGCCGATGGCGAGGAAGAAGAGGAGTACCGACGCGATGAGCGCAACGGTGTCCGCGGTGATGATCGTGCGAATCGCCTGTGAGTACCCGTGGTCCACGGCCGACTGCAGTGACCGTCCGGCATGTACCTCTTCCTTGATCCGCTCGAAGTAGACGACGTAGGAGTCGGCGCTCACCCCCACCCCGACGATGACCCCGGTGACACCAGCCAGCGTGAGGGTCACTCCCTGCCACGCCCCGAGCACCGAGAAGATCACGAGGGTGAGAGCTCCAGACACCACGAGGCCCACGATGTTGAGCAATCCCAGCGCCCGGTAGTAGGCAACCATGGCGATGGCAACGAGGGCGAGGCCGATGAATCCGGCGACGAGACCGGCATTGAGCGAGTCCTCACCGAGGGTTGCCGAGACCGATTCGACCGACGACTGCTCGAAGGCGACCGGCAGCGCGCCGTACTTGAGCACGACGGCCAGGTTGCTCGCCTCGGACTCCTGGTCGGCGGCACTGCCCAGAGTGATGACGGCAGAGCCGCCGGTGATACCTGTCGTCGGCGAGACCTCTGCAGCCACCGCTGGTGCCGACTGCACGATGCCGTCGAGCACGATGGCGAACTGGCGCCGGACGTCGCCGATCGGGAACCCGGCCAACTCGGCGGTCACCTCGGCGAACTTGTCGCCACCGGAGTCGGTGAAGCTGAGGGCGACGATCCACTGGCCGGAGAGCGAGTTGGAGGTGCCCTGGAACTGCGCCTGGGCGCCTTCGAGGTCGGAACCGAGGACCCGGGCGGGACCGGTGTGGTAGACGATGCCGTCGGCGGTGGAAAGGAACGCCTCCAGGTTCGGCACGGGCACCACCGTGATCCCGGTGTCGGGATCCAAGCAGCCCGGCTGTTCGACGAGATCGCAACGGGTGACCCCTTCGGGCATCACCACGCCCTCCCACGGATCGATCGGCACCGTGGTCGTGGTCGTCGTCTCACCACCGGCCGCAGTCGTGGTGGTGGTTGCCGCGGTCGTCGTCGTCGTGGATCCAGAGGTAGTGGTGGTGGCTCCGGCAACCGTGGTCGTCGTCGTCGAGCTGAAGTCGAATACCGGGGTGGTGGTGGTCGTGGAGCCATCCGTGGTGCCGTCGTCGACGGGGGCGGTGAAGAAGATCGGGCTGATGCCCAACACCGGGCTGACGGCGAGCACGGGTCGAAACTCCAGTTGCCCCGTCGTGCCTACCGCGGCAAGGGCGCGATCACGGTCGGTGACCCCCGGAAGCTGGACCTCGACGGTCCGGTCGCCGACGACCGCGATCTCCGGCTCCTGGACATCGCCCAATGCCTCGATGCGACGGCGCATGATGCTCACTGCCTGGTCGATCACTGCCGGATCGGTCCCTTCGGGAGCCTCGAGGACCACCGCGAAACCGCCCTGGAGGTCGAGACCCAGCCGGGGCGTGGTGTCGGTCACCTGGGTGAGCACCAGCAGCCCGATGGTGACGACCAGGGTCATCAGGAGTGTGACAAGGGCGCCACGCCGCGACATCTGCTACCCGGTCACCTTGCGAGCGATCGCCTGACGGGCCACCCGGAGCTTGCCGCCCCCCTCGACCCGAAGGATGACGTGCCCCTCGCCCACGAACTCGATGTGTCCGTAGATACCGCCGATCGTGATCACCTCATCGTTGAGGGCGAGGCCTGAGAGCAACGCCTGCTGGTCTCGCAGGCGGCGACGCTGGGGACGCACCATGAGGAAGTAGAAGAGACCGCCAAGCACGACCGCATAGAGGAGCAGCGTGGCCCACGTCGATCCACTGCTGGTGGCCGCGTCTTCAGCCTGGGCAAGGGTCGTGATCATCGAACCTCCGGAACCGCCCCGGTCGGGGCGAGGCGGTCGCTTAGCGTAGCCCCTCTGGATCGGGGTTCGGTTCGCGGCGCTCCAGGACTGCCCGCCGAAAGGCCGCAAACTCGCCGGCAGCGATGGCGGCCCTCGCCTGGGCGAGCACCGACATCGTGTACGCCAGATTGTGGATGCTGAGCAGCCGGTGGCCGAGGAGTTCGTCGGTCACCCGGAGGTGGCGCAGGTAGGCCCGGCTGTGATGCCGGCAGGTGAAGCACGAGCAGTCCGGATCGAGGGGGGCGGAGTCGGTGGTGAACTCCGCGCGCCGGATCGAGAAGTCCCCGCGCGTGGTGAGGGCCTTGCCGTGGCGGGCGAGGCGGGTGGGCCACACGCAGTCGAACAGGTCGAAGCCTCTGGCGACGGCGTCGAGCACCCCGGCGGTGTCGCCAAGCCCCATCACGTAGCGGGGGCGCCCCGGCGGCAACTCTGCGGCGACGGCGTCGAGTGCGGTGCTGCGCTCCTCAGGCGACTCCCCCACCGACAAACCCCCGATGCCAAACCCGGGAAAGTCGAGTGCCGCCGTGCGCCGAGCGCTCTCCGCCCGCAGTTCGGGATCGACGCCTCCCTGCACGATGCCGAACAGGGCCTGGTCCCCGCGGCGGTGCGCGACTCGAGCCCGCTCCGACCAACGGAGGGTGCGCTCCATGGCCTCGGCCACCACCGGCCTCGGCGCAGGCAAACCCACGAGGTGGTCGAAGACCATGGCGATGTCCGAACCGATGAGTTCCTGCGTCGCCACCGACGACTCCGGGGTCATCCGCACCAGCGACCCGTCGTAGGTGGAACGGAAGGTCACACCGTCCTCATCGATCCGGGGGTCGAGGGAGAACACCTGAAAACCGCCGGAGTCGGTGAGCACCGGTCCATCCCATCCCATGAACCGCTGCACCCCTCCCACGGCATCGATGGTCTTGGCACCGGGTCGGAGCATCAGGTGGTAGGTGTTGGCGAGCACCATGGTCGCCCCGACCGCCGCAAGGTCGTCAACACCTACTGCCCGTACCGTCGCCCGGGTACCCACCGGCATGAAGGCAGGCGTGGCCACGACGCCGTGCGGCGTCATCAGCGTGGCAGTTCGCGCCGCGCCGTCGGTCGTCTCGCGACTGAACGAGATCGAACTCACGATGCCCGCTGCGCCAGCATGGCGTCTCCGAACGAAAGGAACCGGTACCCGCCCTGCAACGCCGTCTCGTAGGCCCTTCTCCAGCCCGGCCCCATGAATGCGGCCACGAGGACCACCAGCGTCGAGCCGGGCACATGGAAGTTGGTGATGAGCAGATCGACCACGCGAAATCGGTAGCCAGGGGTGATGAAGAGATCGGTCGGAGCATCCATCGGCGCGAGTTCACCACCGGAGGCTGCAGCCTCCAACGACCGCACCACGGTCGTACCCACGGCCACGATCCGCCCACCCCGCAACCGGGTGGCCGCCACGGCATCCACGAGCGGCGCTCCGACGATGACGCGTTCACGGTGCATGCGATGATCGGCGAGGCGCTCGGTGCCGATCGGGCGAAAGGTGTCGAGGCCGATCTCGAGGTCCACCGTCGCCACTTCGATCCCGATCGAGGCGATGGCCTCAAGCAATCCGGGGGTGAAGTGCAGTCCGGCGGTGGGCGCCGCCGCTGAGCCCACCCGTCGCCCGTACACCGTCTGGTACCGCTCGGGATCGGTGAGCGATCCGGGGAAGGACGGAGGCAACGGCACCGAACCGACGGCCCTGTCCGCTGCCTCGAGGGACCCCTCGACC
>CAYYIA010000137.1:0-5306 GCA_964471875.1 uncultured Acidimicrobiia bacterium | reverse complement strand
ACCACCGCGACCGCGGCGGCGCGGGCCGGTGGGGTTGGCGTCATCGTGGACATGCCCCTCAACTCGATACCGGCCACGACGACGGCCCGGGCCCTGGACGTCAAGCGACGCGCCGCGGGCGCTGCGGAACTCTCCGCAGATGTCGCCTTCTGGGGTGGCATCGTTCCCCGCAACCTCGGCGAGATCGCACCGCTCGCCGCAGCCGGGGTGCGCGGGTTCAAGTGCTTTCTCGTCGACTCGGGTGTGGACGAGTTTCCCGCCATCGAGTTCGACGATCTGGATGGTGCCCTTCGCGCCTGCGCCACGGTCGGACTCCCGCTGCTCGTACACGCCGAGTCTCCGGCCGTCATCGCTGCCGCCCCCGCCCCTGGCCCCGGGTATGCCTCGTATCTGGCTTCGCGCCCCGCCGCCGCCGAGGTGGAGGCCATCGAAGCCGTCATCGCCTCGGCGCGCCGCACCGGCGGCCACGCCCACATCCTCCATCTCTCCGCGGCTGAGGCCCTTCCCGCGATCGCCCGAGCCCGTGAAGACGGGGTGGCCATCACCGTCGAAACCTGCCCCCATTACCTGACCCTCACCGCCGAGGAGCTCACCGACAAGGACCTCGCCGCCAAGTGCGCACCGCCGATCCGCGAGGCCGCCAATCGGGAACGGTTGTGGGATGGCCTCGCGGCGGGCACGATCGACATGGTGGTGAGCGACCACTCCCCCTGCTCGGGCGATCTCAAGCAGGGTGGATTCGACATCGCCTGGGGAGGGATCGCCTCGCTGGAACTGCGGCTGCCGCTGGTGTGGACCGAGGCGGCACGCCGCGGGTTCGGGCTGACCGATCTGGCGCGCTGGCTGTGCGCCGCACCTGCCCGGCTCGCCGGTCTCGACACGGGAACCATCGCCCCGGGACGACGCGCCGATTTCGTGGTCTGGGATCCCGAGGCGGTCACGACGATCGACCCACGGCAACTGGCGCAACGCCACCCGATCACTCCCTATGCGGGGCGCTCCTTGCGCGGCCGGGTGGCATCGACCATCGTTCGGGGTGGCGCCGCCCCCCACCTGCTCCCGGAGGCCTCATGACCACCGACGATCTCCTCGTCGACCTCGCCGCGGCGCGGGTGGGTGGGAAGGTGCTCGCCGCCAACGACGAGTTCTTCGCCGAGAAGGAGAACCTCATCGCCGATGCCGATCCGGTGTGGGACCCCGATCGCTTCACGGATCGCGGCAAGTGGATGGATGGCTGGGAGACACGGCGACGCCGCCAGCCCGGAGAGGACTGGGCCATCCTCCGCCTCGGTATCCCTGGATTGGTGCGCCGGGTGGTGGTGGACACCTCGTTCTTCACCGGCAACTACCCGGAGTCGTGCGAACTCGCCGCCGCGGTGCTCGACCGGGATCCGGACGAAGCGACGGTGTGGTCGGATGCGGTCCCCCGCACCCCCCTCGCGGGAAACACCCGAATCCCGATCGATCTGGCGCAGCCCACTGCGGCCACCCATCTCCGCTTCGTCATTCATCCCGATGGCGGGGTCGCCCGGCTCCGGGTGTTCGGCGAACCGATGCCGGGTTCACTCGACGGATCGCTCGTCGATCTGGCGGCGCTTGCCACCGGCGCCCGAGCCGTCGACTGCTCCAACCGGCACTACTCGTCGCCCAATCGCATGCTGGTGGATGGGCCGGCGTTGGGCATGTGGGATGGTTGGGAGACCCGTCGTCGACGCGGACCGGGCAACGATTGGGCGGTGGTCCGTCTCGCCGGACGCGGCACGCTCGAGCGCCTCGAGGTCGACACCACGCACTTCAAGGGCAATGCTCCGGGATCGTGCGCGGTGTTCGCCATCGACGCTCCCGGAGTCGGGGTTCCCGACCCGGCGCACCCGGCGTGGTCACCGCTGCTCGATCACACCCCCCTGACTCCGGACACCGTCCATCGGTTCGACGCACTCGCATCGGATGCACCGGCGACCCACCTCCGCCTCGACATCCACCCCGACGGTGGGGTGGCACGGTTCCGGGCGTGGGGAAGGAGTACCGAGCCGTGGACCTCGCCGGCCTGAATCGGGCCACACCTCCCGAGGCGATCACCGCGCTGCTCGCCTGCTGTGCCTCCGAAGCCTGGGCCGAAGGCATGGCCTCACGGCGACCCTTTGCCGATGAAGATCACCTCCTTACCGCCGCATCAGATGTCTGGTGGACGCTGGGCGAGGAAGACTGGCTGCAGGCGTTTGCCGCCCACCCGCGCATCGGCGAGCGCCCCGAGGGCGACGATCGCCATGCCGCCTGGTCGCGCGCCGAACAGGCGGGCGTCGACGACGCCACCGAGGCCGCCCGTGCCGCGATCGCCGAGTGCAACCGCGCCTACGAGGCGCGGTTCGGCCACGTGTATCTCGTCGCCGCTTCCGGACGAACCATCGAGCAACTCCTCGACCTCTGTCGCACCCGGCTCGCGAGCGAACCCGACGAGGAGTTCCTCACCGCAGCCAACGAGCAGGCAACCATCACCGAACAGCGACTGCGACGGCTGCTCGGGATAGATTGACCCAAACAGGAGAGGGCAGATTGCAGACAGCAGATTGCAGATCACGACGGCCTCGCCCCTCGCCCCCTTTCCTTCGCCGGCAGGCATGTCGCCCTCTGCCATCTGCCCTCTGCGATCCCGTCGCGATCGACCCCGCCCTCGGTGACAGGGGGCACCTGTGAGCTTGAGCACCCACATCCTCGACACTGCGCTGGGTCGCCCCGCGGCAGGAGTCGCCGTGACCGCTGCGGTGCGCAAGGGCGACACCTGGGTGGTGGTCGGCAAGGGGGCGTCGGACGCCAACGGCCGCGTCGCCGACGTCCTCGAGGGTGAGCCTCTCGAGGCGGCCACCTATCGCATCACCTTTGCCACCGGGGCCTACCTGGGACCGGCGGCGTTCTTTCCCGAAGTCGTGATCACGTTGCGAGTCACTGCACCCGACGAGCATCATCACATCCCCCTCCTGCTCTCCCCCCACAGTTACACCACCTACCGGGGTTCGTGAGCATGCTCGAGTCCCACGTCGGGGAGTGGCTGGATCTCGCGGTCCGCTGGGTCCACGTGATCGTCGGCATCGCCTGGATCGGCACGTCGTTCTACTTCAACTGGCTCAACAATCACATTCGTCCACCCCTTCAGCCCGAACCGGGCGTGGCCGGCGAGTTGTGGTCGGTACACGGCGGCGGCTTCTACCGGGTGATCAAGTACCAGGTGGCGCCGGAGCGACTGCCCTCGACCCTGCACTGGTTCAAGTGGGAGGCGTACTCCACCTGGGTGAGCGGCATCTCGCTGCTCTTCGTCGTCTACTACCTCGGCCCATCCGGCATCGCCGTCGATGCCACCCGATGGGACCTGCCCCGGTGGGGGTTGATGCTGTTCGGAGTCGGCAGCCTCGCGGCCGGTTGGCTCGTCTACGACACGGTCTGTCGCCTGCTCCGCCGCCGTCCCCGTTGGCTCGCCGCCACCGGGTTCGCTCTGGCCGTGGCAGCGGCCTTCGCATACGCACAGCTGCTGACCGGTCGCGCTGCCTACATCCACACCGGAGCGCTCATCGGCACCCTCATGGCCGCCAACGTGTTCTTCGTCATCATCCCGTCGCAGCGGAAGATGGTCGAGGCCATGGCCCGTGGCGAGACGCCCGACCCGGCACCGGGTCAGGAGGCGGCACGACGCTCACTCCACAACAACTACCTCACGCTGCCGGTCGTGTTCATCATGGTCAGCAACCACTTCCCCTCGACCTTCGCCGCAGAGTGGAATTGGGCGCTCCTTGGCGGCATCGCTCTCACCGGGGCGGCGGTGCGCCACTGGTTCAACCTGCGCGGCCAGGGGCATCGCAATGTGTGGATCCTCCCGGCGGCGGTGGTTGCCATGGTCGCCCTGGCCGTCGTCGCCGCTCCGGCCCGAGTCACCGGCAGCGACGTCCCCGACGATGTCTGGGCGATCGTGCAGATGCGTTGCACTCCGTGCCATTCCGCCGAGCCCACCCAGCCCCGCGTGTCCAGTCCCCCCAAGGGCATCACCTTCGACACCCGCGCCGAGTTGGCGGAGCGAGCACCCCTCGTCGCCGACGTCGTCGCCTCGGGCTTCATGCCCCGCAACAACGCCACGCTGATGACCGAAGAGGAGCGGGCGTTGGTGGTGGATTGGGCGGAGGGCGGGTAGTCCTCAGTCCTCAGTCATCAGCCGGAACGTCCCCTGCGTGCTGAGGACTGAAGACTGAGGACTCACGCAGTGTCAGCCAGACACTCGCCCCCAGCACCACTCCCATCGCCACCCATCCGTTGCGACTCAGACCGAGGAAGCGGAAGGTGGTGTCGGTGCGGATCAACTCGAGCAGGAATCGCACCGTGCCGTACGAGATGAGGTAACACAGCAACAGGCTGCCGGAACGAAGCCGGAACCTTCGCTCCACCCACAGCAACGCGAAGACGGTCCCAATGCTCCACAGCGACTCGTAGAGAAAGGTGGGATGGAAGGCCGCCGACCCGGCGTACTCGGCGGGGCGATGCGCCGGATCGATCTCGACCGCCCACGGCACCGTCGTCGGCGTCCCGAACAACTCCTGATTGAAGTAGTTGCCCCAGCGCCCGATCGCTTGCGCCGCCGGAAGACCGACCGCGACCGCATCGGCGAACGCCGGGAACGACCCGCCGGAACGGCGAACGAACCACACGGCGGCCACCGCCCCGGCGGTGAGGCCGCCGAACATGGCGATGCCCCCCTCCCAGATCCGCACCACCCCTAGCCAGTCGTCCTCGAAGCGATACCAATGCGTGCTGACGTAGGCAAGGCGGGCACCGGTGAACCCGAGCACCACCGCCCAGAACGCAGCTCGCTCGGCAACCGTCGGATCGCCGCCCATCCGCTGGTACCGCCGGACGGTGAGCATCCACGCCGTCGCCACCGCCAACCCCATCGTGATTCCGTAGATGTGGACCGTCAGCGGGCCGATATCGAAGCTGTTGAACGGCGGCGACGGAAAGGAAGCCAGGGGCACAAGGGAAGGATACGGCCGCTCGTCCAGCTTCCCGTCAGCTGCCTGCTGTCGGCTTCCTGCGGTTCTCCAGGATCTTCAGAAACGATCGGTCGCGCAGTTCCTGCAGCGTGACACCGGTGCGGGCAGATGCCTCGGCCTCGGTGATCGCCCCACTGTTCACCGCGCGGGCAAAGAAGTTCAGCAGCCCCTGCCCGGTGGCGGCATCGTCGAACACGTCGCCGACGAGGGTCGCCTGCGTCGCCTTCTCCACGAAGTTCGACAACCGGCTGGCGGCGGCGTCCATGCTCTCCAAGA
>CAYYIA010000136.1:0-5318 GCA_964471875.1 uncultured Acidimicrobiia bacterium | reverse complement strand
CCCCCCACCCACCCCGAGGGAGATCTGATGTCCAAGCCCGAATCCATCACCTTGACCCAGGGCATCGCCGCGCCGGCGACCGAGGTGTATCGGCAGTTCACCAACTCCACGCTGTTGCGGGGATGGTTCTGCGACGCGGCGACGCTACGCGCCGAAGAAGGCGGCCGGCTCTACCTGGGATGGAATCACGGGTACGGAGTCGTGGGCAACTTCATGGCGCTGGTGCCGGGCAAGCAGGTCGGCTTCACCTGGGTGGGTCCGACGGATCCCGGGCCGTCGGCGGTGGAGGTGACGCTGGAATCCAAGGGCAACACCACCACGGTCACCCTCACCCACACCTGGCCGGGTGGTGACGGCTGGGAGGAGTTCGGCAAAGGGGTGCGCACCTGGGCGAAGGACCTGGAGAACCTCGCCTCGGTGATGACCACGGGCGAGGATCTGCGCTTCACCCGTCGACCCATGCTCGGCGTGATGGTGGACACCGAGATCACTCCGGAGCGCGCCGCCAAGCTCGGTGCCCCCGTCGACTACGGGGTGCGCTTGGCCGGGACCTCCGAAGGCATGGGCGCCCACGCCGCCGGCCTCACCGGAGGTGACATCGTGGTGGGCATCGGGGGCACGAAGATCGTGGGGTTCCCGTCGTTCGCCGTCGCCCTCCAGCCGCATCGGGCAGGTGATGTCGTCGAGGTGGTGTACTACCGCGACGGCGGAGAGCACCGCGCCGAGATGAAGCTCTCGGGGCGACCGATCCCCGAACTGCCCGCCACCGCCCCAGCCCTGGCTCAGCTCGTCGCCGGGGAGCACGCCTGGGTGGACGAGGAACTCGAGAAGGTGCTCGAGGGGATCACCGACGACGAGTCCATGACCCGACCCAGCCCTGACGAGTGGAGCGTGCGCGAGACCATCGCCCACCTCCTCAACGACGAGGGTGACAGCCACGCCTTCATCGCCGATCTGGTGATCGCCTCCGAACGGGTGACCGACGGCCCCTTCGAGAACTCCAACCTGCGCGGCAGTGTCACCGCGGCATCCTTCGACTCTCTGAAGGACATGGTCGCCACCTACCAGCGGCTGGAGCGCCAGACCGTGGCGATGCTGGCGGCGCTCCCCGACGAGTTCGTCGCCCGCAAGGGTGGCTTCTGGCGGCTCGCCTACGGATACAGCCAGGGACGCGACCACTACCAGGAGCACTTCGAGCAGATCCGCACCACGATCGAGACGCTGCGCGGGGGCGGGACGAAGTAAGGGGTCGCACCTCCCGGTAGCCTCGGCGACGACGCCGAGAGGAGGACGCTGCCTTGCCCACGCCCACACCCCACATCTCTGCTGCTCCCGGTGACTTCGCCGAGACCGTGCTGCTCCCGGGCGATCCGTTGCGGGCCCGCCATGTCGCCGAGAACCATCTCGACGACCCTCGAGAGGTGACGGCGGTGCGCGGCATGCTCGGCTTCACCGGCACCTACCGGGGTCATCGGCTCTCGGTGATGGGCACCGGCATGGGCATCCCTTCGGCCTCGATCTACACCACCGAACTCATCAAGGACTACGGGGTGCGCAATCTCATCCGGATCGGCACCTGTGGGGCGATCCAGCCCGATGTGAAGGTGCGTGACATCATCCTCGCAATCGGGGCCTGCACCGATTCGGGGGTGAACCGATCCCGCTTCGCCGGTCACGACTTCGCCGCGGTGGCCGACTACCACCTCCTCAGCACGGCGGTCGGAGCCGCCAATCGCCTCGGCACCCCGGTCCGGGTCGGGAGCGTGATCTCCGGCGACCTCTTCTATCACCCCGACCCGGCGGCGTTCGAGCGCATCGCCGCCATGGGGGTACTCGCTGCGGAGATGGAAGCGGCCGGCATCTACGGGGTCGCCGCCGAGCACGGGGCCAAGGCCCTGGCGATCTGCACGGTGAGCGATCACATCCTCACCCACGAGGCGATGACGTCGAACGAGCGTCAGACCTCGATCACCACCATGGTGGAGTTGGCCCTGGAGACCGCGATCGCGTTGTGACGCCGCCGTCAACCCCTTGACCTACTAGCGTCATACGTGATATGGCTGAGCGTATGACGATGCTGTCCTTTCGTACCGAGCGGCGGGATGCCGAGCAAGCGGAGCAGTGGGCCGCCCGGCTCGGGGTGGACCGATCGGAATTGCTGCGCCACGCGCTGCGCCTGCATCTGGCACGCCTCGAGGCGGAGGAGGACGCGACGCGGTGGGAGGCACGACCGATGACCCCCGCAGAGTACGCCCTCATCGCCATCGACGACTGGGGTCCGGCAGAAGACTGGTCGGATTGGCGCGATGCGACGCGGTGAGATCTGGTTCGCCGAGGTCCCGGGCGGTGACCGGCCGGTCCTCATCCTCACCCGCGATCCCGTCGCCGATCGCATCGGCGCCGTGGTCGTCGCCGCGCTCACCCGGACCCAGCGAGGGCTGGCATCGGAATTGTGGCTGACTCCGGAAGAGGATGGGGTCGCGGTCCCGTGTGCGGTGAACTTCGACACCCTGCACACCGTGCGCCGGGAGCAGTTCCGGCGGCACGTCGCCGGGCTGTCCCCGAGCCGCATGGCCGAGGCGTGCCGGTGCTTGGCCGCTGCGACCGGTTGCTGACGGGGAGGTCGGTCTAGTTCTCGGGCGCCGCCGGCGGTGGCGGTTCCTTGCGCTTCCCCGACTGCCGGGCGAGGGCGATCCCGATCGCAGCGACCGCCACCAGCGTGCCGAACAAGGCGATCCACATCGGATCGAACGACGACTCCCCTTCGGCCCGCGCCGCCGCGGTGGTGGTCGACCCGCCGCCCGTCGTGGTCGTCGCCCCATCGACGGTGGTGGTCGCTCCTGCCACGGTGGTGGCGGTACCGGCAGTGGTGGTGGGCACTGGAGGCGCCACGTTCGAGGTGATCCGCACCCACACCGGTGACCGGAACGTGGCGGCGGTGGGCCGGGTGAGGACGTCTACCGAGGTGCCGGTGGTGAGATCGAAGATCGAGATGGCGAAGTCCTCGTTGCGCACCGATTCGAAGACGATCTGGTTGCCATCGGGCGACCATGAGGCCTCGAAGTCGTTGAACTCGGAAGGGAAGAGGTTGTGCTGTTCGGTGCCATCGGGGTTCATCACCCAGAAGTTGCCGCCGAAGGCCCGGAAAGTGGTGAAGACGATCTGGGAGCCATCGGGAGACCACTCCGGTTCGAAACCGCCTTCGGTGGTGAGCTCGGACACACTGCCGCCTGCGAGGGGCACTGAATAGATGTCGCGGTCCGTTTCGACCTGGATGTCGAACACGACGGTGGCACCGTCGGGTGAGACCGCCAGATTGTGGGCCACGTTGGCAAGGCCGTCGACGACCAGCGCGTCGCCGCTGCCATCGGCCGCCATGATCCGGATCTCCGTGGAGCGGGAGTACACGATGCGTCCGTCCGGAGTCCAGGCAACGCCGTACCCGCCCGACGAGGTGAGCCGCTGCCGCCCGGCACCGTCGGAATCCATCACCCAGATCTCGGTGCTCGTACCGTCGTTGGATGACACCGCAATACGCGACCCGTCGGGCGAGACCACGCCGACGTAGTCGTCAGCGACCCCGTTGGTCAGGTTGACGAGACCGGTGCCGTCGGGATGCACCAGATAGAGGTCGTACACCGCACCGGGCTGATCCTGGAAGTGGAGCAGGATCCAGTCCCCCTCGAGGGGATTCGCCGCCGCCGGTGCGGCCATCCCCACGACCACAGCCGCCACCAGCACCATGACGCGTCGCATCGATCTCCCTTTGTTCGGCTGCAGTCCAGCGGCGCGTCATGCTGGGGTCAAGGAACGAAACCGGTTCCCATAGATCGGGAAGCCCCCCTCCCCCCTTCGGGGTACTCCCCCCAAGAGGGGGAGAAACAGAACACGAGTGGCCTCGACGAGAGAAACGAAACCGGCCCGCCTCACGGCGAGCCGGTTCTGACGTCTTGCTGGGGACTGGTGACTGGAGACTGGAGACTCTTTCTCCTACTCCTCTTCTTCCTCGTCCACTTCCTCGAGGCCGCCACCCAGGGAGGCCAGCCACTCGGCGGGGTTGGCCGGGAGCGAGTCGTCGGACTTCTTCTTCCCGGTCGGCGCTTCGCCGAACAGGCCGAGAGCACTGACCACCGTGGCTCCGGGCAGCGAGGGCTGAACCGCCTGGTAGCGGTCGGCCCCGGTGCCGGCGGGGATCAGCTTGCCGATGATCACGTTCTCCTTGAGACCCCGGAGGAAGTCGCTCTTGCCCTGCAGCGCCGCCTCGGTGAGCACCCGGGTGGTCTCCTGGAAGGAGGCCGCCGAGAGCCACGAGTCGGTCGCCAGCGATGCCTTGGTGATCCCCATGAGTTCGGGACGACCCTCCGCCGGGGTGTTGCCCTCGGCGACCAACTCCTTGTTGGCCTCACGGAACGCCACTGCATCGACCAGCTCGGCAGGCAGGAAGGTGGAATCCCCCGGATTCACCACCCGCACCCTGCGCAGCATCTGGCGCACGATGATCTCGATGTGCTTGTCGTGGATGTCCACGCCCTGGCTGCGGTACACCTCCTGCACCTCGTCGACGAGGTACTTCTGGCAGGCCCGCACTCCCATGATCTCGAGCACTTCCTTCGGATCGAGCGGACCCTCGGTGAGCGGGGTGCCCGGATCGATGGTGGCGCCGTCCTTCACCTTGAGCCGCGCCCGGCGGGAGATGGGATAGGCCATCTCGCCTTCCTTGCCGGTGATCACGATGCGACGTCCCTCGGAGTCGTCGACGATGGCCACCTGGCCGCCGATCTCCGAGATCGGCGCCTTGCCCTTGGGTGACCGTGCCTCGAACAGCTCGGTGACGCGGGGCAGACCGTGGGTGATGTCCTCGCCGGCGACGCCTCCGGTGTGGAAGGTACGCATCGTCAGCTGGGTGCCCGGCTCGCCGATGGACTGGGCGGCCATGATCCCCACGGCCTCACCCGGCTCCACCATGCGCCCCATCGCCAGGCTGAGCCCGTACGACGCCTGGCTGATGCCGTGACGCGAGGTGTCGGTGAGCGGTGACCGCACCCGGACTTCCTCGACCGTCTCGGCGGCCTGGATGGCGACCATCGCCTCGCGGTCGATGAGCTCGCCGGCACGCAGCTTGCGCCCCGAGGAGGTGTCGAGCAGCGAGCGGCCGATCTTGATGTCCTCGGCGAGAATCCGCCCGAAGATCCGGTTGCGGAGGTGGCGAATCGGCTGCCCGTTCTCGCGCACCGTGATGACGATGCCGGGATCGTCGCTCTCGTCGTTGTGGATCAGCACTTCCTGCGACACATCGACCAGACGTCGGGTGAGGTACC
>CAYYIA010000135.1:0-5337 GCA_964471875.1 uncultured Acidimicrobiia bacterium | reverse complement strand
ACGAGCCGAAACCCTGATCCGCGTGGCCGCGCGCGCCAAGCGCATGGAAGAGGCGGCGACGATGCCGCTGCCCGAGGCGTATGGCCGCATCACCGCCATCACCGGTGTCGGTGCGTGGACCGCAGGCAAGGTCGGCCTGGTGGCCCTCGGCGACGCCGATGCGGTCCCGGTGGGCGACTACCACCTCCCCAACACGGTCGCCTTCGGATTGGCCGGCGAGGAGCGCGCCGACGACGCCCGGGTGCTGGAGCTACTCCAGGAGTTCCGCCCCCATCGCGGACGAGTGATCCAACTGCTCCACGCCGCCCGGGTGGTGGCGCCGAAGTACGGGCCGCGGTCGCCCACGAGAGAGTTCAGGGGGGCGTAGGGAGGTCGCAATTCGCAATTCGTAATTCGTTCAGAGGCGAAGGGCGAAGAGCGAAGGGCAAGGGGCGAAGCGACGATACGTGCACCTGCCACCCGGCGCCGGCACCCGGTACCCGGTACCCGGTACCCAGCCTCGGAGATCTGGCATCTGGCATCTGGCATCTGGCATCTACGCTCCTGCCATGTCCGAGCGCTGGACCGAAGTGGGTACGGGGGTATTCGTCCGCCGGCATACCTCGCTCGACCTCAATGTTGGCGCCGTCACCTGCGAGGACGGGGTGCTGGTCATCGATACCCGGGCTTCGCACGTCCAGGCGGCAGAAATGGTGGAAAGCCTGCGCGCCATCACCAAGCTGCCGGTGCGCTGGGTGATCAACACCCACCATCACTGGGATCACACCTTTGGCAACCAGGTGTTCACCGCTGCCGCCATCTGGGGGCACGAACGCTGCGCCGAGGCGATGCGCACTCACGGCGAGGCGATGCGAGCCCAGGTGAAAGCCCTGGCTCCCGACTATGCCGACATCCTCAATGCCGTGGTGATCACTCCGCCCGGATTCACGTTCTCCACCTCCGCCACCCTCACCTTTGGCGGGACCACCGTCGAGATGCGGTACCTGGGCAGGGGCCACACCGACAACGACATCGCCATCTCGCTGCCCGACCGCGACGTCCTCTTTGCGGGCGACCTCATCGAAGAGGGTGCCCCGCCCTCGTTCAACGATTCGTTCCCCATGGAGTGGCCCGACACCGTGGCGTCGCTGGTGCCCCTGGCCGGTGGCGTGGTGGTGCCCGGCCATGGCGCCACGGTCGACGCCGGCTTCGTCGGCCGCCAGCTCGACGAACTGCAGATCGTCGCCCGGCTCGCCCGGGAGCGGTTCGCCGACGGGATGACACCGAGCGCCGCCGCCGAGATGAGCGGCCCCTACACCCCGGAGGTCCTCGCTCAGGCCTTCGCCCGGGCCTGGCGGCAGTTGGAGGCCTCATGACCGCGCCCGACTGGTTCGTTCGCGCCCTGCGTGCCCCGCGGCGCCAATCGTTCATCGAGGTCGATGGATGTCCGATCAACGTGCTCGACTGGGGCGAGCGCGGCAACCCCGGACTCGTCTTCATCCATGGCGGGGCGGCGCACGCCGAATGGTGGGCTCACCTCGCCCCGATGTTCTCGTCGTCGTACCACGTGATCGCCCTCGACCTCAGCGGCCATGGCGACAGCGGCCGCCGTGAGCATTACTCGCATCCGCAATGGGCCGACGAAGTGGTGGCGGTATGTCATGCCGCCGGATTCCCCGGGCCGCCGGTGGTCGTGGGACACTCTCTGGGTGGCCTGGTCACGATGCAGACCGCCGCCACCCACGGCGAGGTGCTCTCCGGAGCGGTGATCGTCGACTCGCCGGTGCGTCGTCCCGACCCGGAGTCCGAAGAGGGCACACGGGGCCGCGCCTTCCGCGCCCCCGGCACCTATCCGGACCTCGAGACCGCCCTGAGCCACTTCCATCTCATCCCCCCGCAGCCCGACGTGGAGCCGTGGATGCTGGACCATGTCGCCCGCAACTCGCTGCACCAGACACCGGCGGGTTGGACCTGGAAGTTCGATCCCCATCTGTTCACCTACACCCTGGTGGCGATGCACGACCAACTCGCCGCGGTGAAGTGCCGGGTGGCGGTGCTGCGCGGCGAACACTCGGTGGTGGTTCCCCCCGACACCGCGGCGTACATGTACGAGCTGATGGGCCGGGTGTCGCCGGTGGTGACCATCCCCGAAGCCCACCACCACCTCATCCTCGACCAGCCGCTTTCGTTCGTCTCCGCGCTGCGCACACTGCTGGCGGATTGGGAGCATTCGGTGCCGGTGCGGAGGAGTCATCAGTCGTGAGTCGTCAGTCCTCAGCCGGAGGCGGGTCGGGCTGAAGACTGAGGACTGAAGACTTCATCGCAGCGGCGCGATGCACTCCGCGTAGTTGTTCTTCACATCGTTCACCAGCGTCGAGACCGGGTGCTCGATGAGGGTGCCGTCGGCGGCGGGGGCGAGCAGCAGGGTGAGTTCGGTCGGATCGACCACCTCACGGGACAGCCAGCGGTCCCATGACTCCCGGGGAAGGACCACCGGCATGCGGTCGTGGATGGGGCCCACCAGCTCGTTGGGACGGGTGGTGATGATCGTGCACGAGGTCACCCGCTCCCCGTCCGGCGCCTTCCACGACGACCACAACCCGGCGAGCGCCAGCGGCGTGCCATCACCGTGGTGGATGAAATGGGGCAACTTGCCCCCGGATTCGAGCTTCTCCCACTCGTAGAACCCGTCGGCGGGGATGAGGCAGCGCTTGCGGGCGAACGAGTCCTTGAAACTCGCCGCGGTGGCTGCGGTCTCGGCACGGGCGTTGATGTGGCGCGAGCCGATCTTCGGGTCCTTGGCGAACCATGGGATCAGTCCCCAGCGAAAGGCGCCGAGCAGCCGGGAGCCATCGTGCTCGGCGACCGCATACACCCGATCGGTCGGCGCCACGTTCCACGACGGCCTCACCTGCTCGTCGAGCGACACCACCGCGCCGAAGTGGGCGGCATAGGACTGCGCACTCTGTGCCTGGACGAAGCGACCGCACATGGGGACATTGTCGCGCTGGAGTGCGACAACCCGGATCTACCCGCCGGCGAACTCCCAGATCACCTCGTTGGCGGAGAAGTCCTCGGTGACCCCGCCGATGCGGGATGCCTCGGCGAACTGATGGCCCTGCGGCCAGGTGTGACCTCCGCCGTCGATGCGGATCAAGGTGACCTGTTGACCGTCGGCGCACTCGCGATCGAAGCGGGTCGAAGTCATGCCGTCGTCGGCGACATCGGGTATCGCGCTCTCCGCCACCGCACCACACCCGAGGGTCGCCGCCCAGTCGACGATCGACTGCTCGGCTCCGGTCACCACGGCTTCGCCACCGAGGCGTCCCAGGTGACCACCCTCGTATGGCCAGTTGTCGTCATCAGTGCCGTGGATCTGGATCACCGAGATGGGTTGGGCGGGCACACACCCGGGCTGCTGGTTGGCACTGGACACTGCCGCCACCACGCGTACGCGATCGGCGAGATCGCACCCGAGGCGGTGCGCCATGGCGCCACCGTTGGAGAGGCCGGTGACGACGACTCGCTCCTCGATGGAGTAATGGGCGGCCAGCATGTCGAGGAGGTCGCGGGTGTAGGCGACGTCGTCGGAGCCCACCTCGCATGCGGTGCCGGCCACACAGTCGAGTTCTCCGCTCCCGCCGGCATTCCAGGTGCGCACCCGGCCACCTTCCCGGGCCGGCACTCCATCGGGGCTGACGGTGAAGAACCCCTCCCGATCGCCGAGCGCATCGAGGCAACCCGGATCCCTGAGGTCGCCATCGGGACACGTGGTGCGCATCGTCGCCTCGCGGTTGCCGCCGCCCCCGTGGAAGGCGACCACCACCGGCCACACCTGGCCGGGGTCGTACCCGGCGGGGACGTCGATGTCGACCAGCCGATCAGGCCATCCCGGCACCTCACAGGTCACCTCGGCCCCGGGGACGATCACCTCGCCATCACAACCAATGGGAGGCGCCGCGGTGGTCGTGGTCGTCGCCGCAGTGGTCGTCGCGGAGGTTCCGGTATCCGCCGTGCCGCCACACGCGGCAGCCGCCATCGCGAGGAGCAGGAGAAGTCGACGCGCCCTCATCTCGCCGGCAGCGGACGCTCGGCCATCGCCGCCGCCGCCTCCTCGTCGAGGACCGCCACCGCCCGGTCGTACATCGCCCTGGCATCCTCCGCCGAGTCGCCCACCGCGGTCATGCCGACGTGACCCGACTCGGTGAGTGCCGCCATCATGTGGAAGACGATCCCGGTCTGGCGGTACTGATCGAAGTGCAGTCCGTGGCGGACGACGATGTCGAACAGATCGTCCGGGGTCAGACCGCGATACGCGGGTGACTCGACGTGGTCGCTGGCGATGAAGTGCTTCCGCTTGCCCGACGGCGCGGTGAAGATCGCTGTCTCCGGGTCGTAGGTGCCATCGGTGAGGAACTGGAGCGTGAGGAACGGATGCGTGGTCCCACCCTTGCGCAGGTTGATCTCGATGGCGTAGGCCTCCCACTCCCCCTTGGCGTTGCGCACCGTGACGAAGTCGAGGGCGAACCGCCCGATCACTCCTTCCTTGGCGAGGCGGGCGCCGACCTTGGCGGCCTCGCGCGTGATCGTGGCGGCGTACTCGGGGTTGGCCGGGAAGATGCAGCCGAGATAGGACTGGCCGCTCGGCCCACCGAGCAACTGGTCGTGGGTGGAGAGCACCTCCACCTTGCCGAGGGGAGTCACTCGCAACTGCACGCTGGGGCTCTTGAAGTCGGTGCCCTGGATGCGCTCCTCGACGATGCCGCCCCGCTCGGCGAGTTTGGCGGCGTACCCGGCGTAGGTGGCATCCGCCAGTTCGAACTGCATCGCCTCGACGGCCTTCACCACCGCCTCACGCTCGCCAGGACTCCCCGGCTTGGGGACTGCGGAGAGGTCGACCAGCGTGTTGCCCTCACCCGAGACGCCCTCGTTGAGCTTGACGATCACCTGCGCCAGCGACGGCTTCTGCTTGCGCAGCCCGACGATGGCATCGACCACCTCGTCGATGCTGCGCAGGTTCTCCACCCCGATCGGGTGCGAGACCCCCTCCTCGGCGAAGAGTCGGCGGCAGCCGCTCTTGGTCCCCAGGGGGAAGTGACGCGGATCGGCGCCATACATCGGAATCCCGAGACGCACCGCGAGATCGCGCTCCAACTCGGTGGTGTTGTAGGGAACCATGTGGGCCCGATCCGGGTCCGGGATGAGGCTGCGCAGCCGCTCCATCATCCGCGGGCGTTGCAGCAACTTCAGCGACAGCGGTTCGTCGGTGCCATCAAGGATCGGGAAGGTGGTGAGCCGCTGCCGGGCATGACTCGGGATCACACCGGGGAGCAGATCGAGGTAGTAGTCGATCACGCT
>CAYYIA010000134.1:0-5396 GCA_964471875.1 uncultured Acidimicrobiia bacterium | reverse complement strand
GGTGCGCTCCACTCCATCGCCTTCGCCCCCGAGGACGCCCTCGGCGGCAACTTCCTCAACACCCCGGCGGCGAGTGCTTCGACGGCCTTCGTCACCTCGGCGTTCTCCTACAAGACGCTGGCCGTGGGGCTGTTGCCCCTCCTGCAGAAGGCGGGCGGGGGATCGCTGGTCACCCTCGACTTCGACAACACCCAGGCCTGGCCCGCCTACGACTGGATGGGTGTGGCCAAGTCGGCGCTGGAATCGGTGACGCGGTATCTGGCGCGCGATCTCGGCCCGCACCGCATCCGGGTGAATGCGGTCTCGGCGGGACCGCTGGCCACGGTGGCGGCGAAGAACATCCCCGGGTTCTCGCAGTTCAAGAGCGTCTGGGCGGAGCGAGCACCGCTCGGGTGGAACATCGACGATGCCTCCCCGGTGGCCCAGATGATCTGCGTGCTGCTGTCCGACTGGGCACCCATGACCTCGGGGGAGATCATTCACGTCGACGGCGGTTTCCACGCCATCGCCGCCGGCAGGGAAGAGGAGTAGCGCGGTGGCCCGGGTGGCGGTCTTCTTCGGCGGCCGGTCCGAGGAGCACGAGGTGTCGTGCGTCTCGGCGGTGTCGACGCTCACCGCCCTCGCCGAGAAGGGCCACGAGACGATCGCGGTCGGCATCGATCGCGAAGGCGAGTTCCATCTCGCCGATCCCACGGGCAGTCCGCTCGTCGCCGAAGGACCGCTCGTGCACCTCGAGGTCCCCGGGGGCCGCCTGCTCGGCCACGGGCAGCCGGTGACGGTCGATGTCGCCTTTCCGGTGCTCCACGGCCCGTTCGGCGAGGATGGCACCATCCAGGGTCTCTTCGAGATGGCGGACCTCGCCTACGTCGGCTCGGGCGTGCTCGGCTCGGCGATCGCCATGGACAAGGACGTCGCCAAACGCCTCTGCCGTGAAGCGGGGATCCCGATCGGCAAGTACCTCGTGGTGCGCGGGGCGGAGTTCCAAGCAGCGCCGGGGGACACCGCGGGGCGCGTCGGCGGCGAACTGGGCTATCCGGTCTTCGTAAAGCCCGCCAACCTCGGCTCGTCGGTGGGCATCGGGAAGGCCGAGGACGAGGCGTCACTCAAGGATGCCATCCACGCCGCCATGGACCACGACCGCAAGGTGCTCGTAGAAGCCGAGGTGAGGGGGCGCGAGATCGAGGTCGCCGTGCTCGAAGGTCCCCGGGCGTCGGTGCCGGGCGAGATAATCGTGAAGAGCGGCTGGTACACCTACGAGGCGAAGTACCGCGACGATGCCACGCGCATCGAGGTGCCGGCGGCACTCGGTGAAGCGGCCGTGGCCCGGGTGCGCGACCTGGCATGTCGCGCCTTCACCACCCTCGAGTGCCAGGGCCTCGCCCGGGTGGACTTCTTCTACGAGGAGGAGGGGCGCGGGTTCCTCCTCAACGAGGTGAACACGATGCCGGGCTTCACCCCTCGATCGATGTTCCCGATGATGTGGGCCGCCAGCGGGATGAGCTATCCCGAGTTGTGCGACGAACTGGTCGGGCTGGCATTGGCTCGAAGATCCTGAACGCGACCGAACCCGGGCGCGTCGGCACCCGGGCTCGGGGAAGTCGTCGCTCCTAGAGCTTTACGACCGGGCAGGTGAGGGTGCGGGTGATCCCTTCGATGGCCTGGATCTTGGCCACGACGAGCTTGCCGAGGGCATCGACGTCTTCGGCCACGGCGTGGACGATGGCGTCGTACGGACCGGTCACGGCCTGTGCGGCCTTGACGCCGTCGATCTTGTTGACAGCCATGGCCACCTGAGCAGCCTTGCCGACCTCGGTCTGGATCAACACGTACGCTTCGACCATTGCGCTCCTCGACTCGTCGGTTGGGCGCGAACTATACCGGCACCCGCTGTGCTCCGCCCTGCGGATGCCGACGGTTGGTGCACGTCGGCCCGTAGCCTGCGTCCGATGTCGTACGTGCTGCTGGTCTGTGGGGTGCTGCTGGCGCTCCTGGGGCGCTCCGCGGTGCGCCGCCCGCGTCGCCACCGTCCGTTGTGGGTGACGGCGATGGCCGGAGGCGAACTCGCCGGATGGCTCCTCGTGATCGCGGGCGGACTCCTCGTCGGATTCCGCGTCGCCGGCTGGGCTGGAGGTCCCGCAGGGGTGATCGGCCAGGTGCTGCTGGGTGTCGCCGTCTGCGAGTTCGGCCTCGCCCTGGTGCGCGGCTTCCGATCGGCACCCCCTGCTCGGGTGGCGTTGTGTGAGTTCACCGGGGGAGATGGGACGATCGAGTGGAGCCGGGTGGGGTCGCTACTGGCGCCGATAGCCCGAGCGCCCCGTGGTCTGACGATCGAGCGCGCCATCTCCTACGGATCGCACCCTCGTCACCTGCTCGATCGCATCGGCCCCCCCGTCGGAGCGGGACCTCGCCCTGCGCTCGTGTACGTCCACGGCGGGGGGTGGTGGCGGGGGCGGCGCACCACCCAGGCCCGGCCGATGATCTACCGCCTGGCGAGCGCAGGGTGGCAGGTGTTCACGCCGTCGTATCGGCTGAGTCCGGAGGCGACGATGCCCGATCACGTCGTGGACATCCGGCGTGCCATCGCCTGGGTGCGAGCCAACGCCGCTGCCCACGGTGTCGATCCCGGATTCATCGCCGTTGCGGGAGGCTCGACCGGTGGCAACCTGGCCGCGCTCGCCGCGCTGGCCGGCGACGACCCGGCCACGCAGCCGGGGTTCGAGGAGGGTGATGCCTCGGTCCAGGCGTGTGTGCCCCTCTACGGCGTGCACGACCTGCTCGACGACGGCGGTCGTCCGCTGTGGCCCTACCTCGCCGCGACCGTGATGAAGAGCGACCCGGCTGAACAGCCCGAAGCGTGGCGTCGGGCCTCACCGGCGCGTTCGGCCACGGCGAACCGGCCGCCGTTCTTCGTCATCCACGGCGGCTCGGACAATGTCGTCGGGCCGGAGTTGTCGAGACGATTGGTGACCGCCTTGCGGGATGCAGGCGGGCCGGCTGTCGGCCACCTCGAGGTGCCGTGGGGCAACCACGGGTTCGACTTCTTCGCCGGGCCACGCGGACGCGTGGTTGCATCCGCTGCCGTGAGAGCCCTCGAACACGTGCATGCCGGGTACCGGTCCGGGGTGGAGCGGTGAGAACGGTCACACTGTCATCCGGAGTGATCCTCCGGCCCTACCGACCTGAGGATGCTCCCGCGCTGCTGAGTGCGGTCGACGCCGATCGAGAGCGCCTGGCGCGGTGGATGCCCTGGGTTCCACACTCGACGACCGTGGAGGCGTTCGCCACGTTCATCGCCGCAGCGCGCCGGCAGGAAGACGACGGCATCGCCTTCCATCGCGGCTTGTTCGATGCGGCGACGGTTGCCGGAGGCTGCGGGACCACGGTGGATCTCGTCAACCGCGAGGCGGAGATCGGCTACTGGCTGGGCGGCGCCTACGAGGGCCGCGGGGTGATCACCGAGGCCGTTGGGGCGATGCTGGGGTTCCTCTTCGACGACTACGCGGTGCACCGGGTGGTGATTCGTGCCGCCGTGGGCAACGTCCGCAGCCGGGCTGTCGCCGAGCGGTACCGGTTCACGCTGGAGGGGATTCAGCGCCAGGCTCTGATCCTGGACGAGGTTCCCACCGACGCGGCGATGTACTCGCTGCTGGTGGACGAGTGGCGGAGCCGACCTCGGGGTCAGTGACCGTCGGCGCCAAAGCGAACGGTGTGGGCGAACGACTGCCCATCCACCCGCTCGATGTCGAAGACCACGCGTTGGCCCTGGCGCAGGGTGCGGAAGACGCTCCCCTTGAGGCTGCCCGGGCGGAGCATCACTTCGGAGCGGTCGGTGTCGACGACGACCACTCCGATCCCCGTCGTGGGGTCGTACACCTTGACGACACCCTGGGACATCGGTCTCAGACCTTCTCCACCTTGCCGGCCTTGATGCAGGACACGCAGACATGCGCTCGGCGCGAATTGCTGCCGTGCTTGATGCGCACCCGCTGGATGTTCGGCAGCCAGCGCTTCGAGGAGCGCTTGTGCGAGAACGAGACTTGCTTTCCGACCCACGGCTCCTTGCCGCAGATCTCACACCGGAACGACACAGGGAATCCCTTCCGAGAACGGCGGCGGAGGATACCAGGCTAGAAGTCCCCAGTCTCCAGTCCCCAGTCTCCAGGCCTCGAAGTCACCAGTCACCGGTCATCAGTCCGACCGCGGCCACGTCCCCCAGGAGAGCTGAGCCGGGAGCGCCTCGGACTGGGGACTGGGGACTGAGGACTGGTGACTCCGCTCCATATACTCGCCTCCGTGACCACGCGGCGTCTGCTCCTGAAGGCCCAGGATCTCAAGCAGGTGCTGCAGCGGTACCTGGATCGGCTCCGGCAGTACCGCGAGGCTCTCAACCGCCTCAACGTGTATCCGGTGCCCGACGGTGACACCGGGACGAACATGACGCTCACGGTCGAGTCCGTGGTCGCCGCCACCCATGGGGCGGAGAGCATGGAGCAGGTGGCCACCGCCATCGCCCATGGTTCGCTCATGGGCGCCCAGGGCAACAGCGGGATCATTCTCTCCCAGATCCTGCGCGGGATCGCCGATGCCTTTCGCAACGAGCAGAGCGTCGGAGCTGCCCAGATCGTCGACGCCCTCGACCGCGCCTCGACTGCTGCGTACAAGGCGGTGGGACGGCCGGTCGAGGGGACCATCCTCACGGTCCTGCGCGAAGCGGCGGGTGCGGCGGCTTCGACGGACACCCCCGTCGGCGAGGATCTCGCCGAGTTCTTGCTCCGCGTCTATCAGCGTGCCGAGGAGTCCCTTGCCTCGACACCCGAGTTGTTGCCCGTGCTGAAGGAGGCCGGGGTGGTCGACGCCGGGGGAGCCGGGTTCCTGCTCCTGCTCGCCGCCTTCCTCGAGGAGGTGACCGGCGAGGAGGTGGCGCTACCCGATGCGATCTTCCGCGCTGCGGCCGTCCACCTCCTGCCCCCGGGCGGTGAACCCAAGGATGGCGTGTCGGGGCTCCGCTACGAGGTGATGTACCTGCTGCATTCCGCCGACGCCGATGCCGGAGACCGGTTGCGCGATGCTTGGGCCGGGATCGGGGACTCGATCGTCGTCGTCGGTGACGGCGGCGTGTGGAACTGCCACATCCACACCGACCTCATCGGATCGGCGATCGAAGCGGGCATCGCGTTGGGGCGCCCCGAGCGCATCAAGGTGACCGATCTCCTCGAGCAGGCCGCCGACGAGGCCCATCACCGCGAGACCGCGTTCGAACCGCTGCCGCGCTTCGCCACCGCGCCGGTCGGGGTGGTCGCCGTTGCGGTGGGTGCGGGGATCGTCGAGTTGTTCCGCCAGGCCGGGGCCCAGGCCGTGGTGGCCGGCGGCCAGACGATGAACCCGTCGGTGCGCGA
>CAYYIA010000133.1:0-5474 GCA_964471875.1 uncultured Acidimicrobiia bacterium | reverse complement strand
CTCCGCCTCGGTCCGCAGCAAACCGATCGCCTGATTGAGCCCGGCAGGATTCTTCACCAGCACCACCCGAACCCGCCGGCCTCGGTACTCCACGACCTGCCCGCGCCCGAAGGCGGGCGGCATCTCGGCCAGGTACCCCGCTGCCCTCATCGGATCGATGCCGAGCCGGGCCACGGCGAGGATTGCTGCGGTGGCGTTGTAGGCGTTGTACACCCCGGGCACCTGCAAGCGCACACGCACCTCCTGCGAGTCGATCCGGGTGCGGATCCTCTGGCCGTCGCCGTCGGGGGTCGCATCGAGCAACTCGGCGTCGAGGCGACCGCCGAAGTGCGACTCGCCCTGCCCGTAGAGCGCCCGGTCGTCGGGCATCGCAGCCCGGATCTCGCGGGCTCCGCCGAACCAGGCGGCACCGGTGCCGCGGCCCTCACCGAGGCGCGCCACCATCGGGTCGTCGGCGGCGAGCACCGCCACGCCACTGGCGGCGACCGCGTTGGCCACATGACGGGCGGTCGTCTCCAACTCCCCGTACCGGTCGAGCTGGTCCCGGGCAAGGTTCGTCACCACGATCACCCGCGGGCGCAGGCGGGGTCCGAGGTGGCGCACCGCCGCCTCATCGATTTCGAACACGGCGATGTCGGCGGTCACCCTCCCGCCTCGAGCGGCTCCCACGAGCGCGGCGGCCACCCCACGTGCCAGATTCGAACCGGTGCGGTTGGCCAGCACGGTGCGCCCCGACCCGATCAGCATCGACGTGATCATCTTCGACGTCGTGGTCTTTCCGTTCGTCCCGGTCACGACCACCACTCCTTCAGGCAGGCTCCCCACGAGCCTCTCGATCACCTTCGGGTCGATGCGCAGAGCGATGAGACCGGGGAGTGCGGTCCCGCCCCGGCCGACGAGCCTGCTGGCGAACCGGGCAAGACGCGCCACGGCGACAGCACATCGCGTTCGGAGCATTGCGGCACGATACCGCGGAGCGCACGCTGCGACGCTCACCCGAGAACCCCGGCATCGGCGCCGAATCAGCCTGGTGCAGCGGCGAATTGGGTCCGGAACAGCTCGGCGTAGAGCCCGTCGGATGCCAGCAGGGAGTCGTGGGTGCCCTGTTCGACGAGCCTTCCACGATCGAGCACGAGGATGCGATCGGCGGCGAGCACCGTCGAGAGTCGGTGGGCGATGACGAACGACGTCCGGCCCCGCATCACCCGCTCCAATGCATCCTTGATGAGAGCCTCCGAGCGAGCATCGAGATGGGATGTGGCCTCATCGAGGACCAGGATCCGTGGGTCCTTGAGAATGACTCGGGCGATCGCCACGCGCTGCTTCTCGCCGCCCGAGAGCCGGTAGCCACGCTCGCCGACCACGGTCTCATACCCTTCGGGGAGCTCGGCTATGAACTCATGGATGTTGGCGGCGCGCGCCGCCGCCTCGAGCTCCGCCTGGGTCGCCCCGGGTCTGGCGTAGCGGAGGTTGGCGGCGATGGTGTCGTGGAAGAGGTAGTTCTCCTGGGTGACCACACCGACGCTGCGGGCAATGGTCTCGGCGGCGAGCGAGCGCACGTCGTGACCGTCGATGAGCACCCGGCCGGAAGTGACGTCGTAGAGCCGGGGAATCAGGTACGTCACGGTGGTCTTTCCGGCGCCGCTCGGACCCACGAGGGCCACCAGTGTGCCGGGAAGCACGTCGAAGTCGAGGCCATCTATCGCCTTTCCCCGCCCCCCCACCGGGGCCACCGGAGCGGCCGTCTCCTCGGGAGCACTGCGCCACGAGAATCGCTCGACGTGCTCGAGTCCCGCCGGCACTGCGGCGCGATAGTCGAACGAGACGTCATCGAAGGTCACCCTTCCGTCGACCGCATCGAGATGCACCGCCGGAACCGGCTCGGCCACGTCGCGCGGCAGGTCGAGCACCTCGAACACCCGCTCGAACGACACCAGCGACGTGGCGAGTTCGACCCGGGTGTTCGACAGCGCGGCAAGGGGGCCGTAGAGCTGACCGAGGTAGGCGGAGAGGGCCACGATCGTTCCGATCGTGAGGTCGCCCCGGATCACGAGCACCGCCCCGAGCCAGAACACGATGGCGGTGCCGAGCGCGCTCACCACCCCCAGGGCCATGAAGAACCATCGCCCGATGAGCGCCCGGCGCACTCCGAGGTCACGGACGTCGCCGGCATGGGTGCTGAACCGTCGGTCCTCGTCGTCGGTGCGTCCGAAGAGCTTGACGAGCAGTGCGCCGCTCAGGTTGAGCGTCTCGTTCATCGACGAGTTCATGCGGGCGTTGGCCTGCATCTGGCTCCTCGTGATCCGGCGAAGCACCCGGCCCACACGGCGACTCGGCCAGATGAAGAGCGGGAGGATGGCCACGGCCACGAGGGTCAGCCTCCACTCCAGGCTGAGCATCACCGCTGTCGTCGCCGCTACCGCCAATCCATTGGAGGCCACCGAGATGAGCGTGCCCGTCACCGCGGACTGAGCACCGACGACGTCGCTGTTGAGCCGCGACATCAGCTCTCCGGGCCTCGTGGTGGTGAAGAAGCCGAGCGACATCCGCTGCAGGTGGGCGAACAGCCCGGTGCGCAGGTCGAAGATCATGCCCTCGCCGGCGCGCGACGAGGCCCAGCGCTGCACCACACCGATCACGCCGTTGAGGAGCGGAACCGCCACCATGCCGATGCCGAGCAGGGTGACGCGCCCCATGTCCCCCGCCGGGATGGCGGAGTCGAGCAGGTCGCGCATCAGCAGCGGTGGCACGAGCGACACGAGCGTGATGACCACGATCGTCGAGATCACGAGAGCGAGCAGTCGCCGGTACGGACGGGCATAGCCGAGCACCCGACGCAGCAGCGCACGATCGACCTTGGGTCGATCGTGCTCCTCGTCGTATTGGATGAAGGAACCCCAGTTGCCCTGGTGGAACATCGACCCTCCGCCGGAACCGGCACCGAGGGTATCCGACCGGCCGCGGGTACCGGATCAGCGGGTCAACGCCGGCTCAGGGCAGCGCCACGATGAGCGACAGCGGGATCGTGGACTCCGCCATCTCGAAGCACGCCTCTTCGCTGAGCCCGGTTCGGCAGAACAACTGGTAGACGTAGTCGCCGTCGGTCCAGGCGAGTTCTCGACCGTCGGTCACCTGAAAGGAGAAGATCTCGCCCTCGGCCTCGTCGTCGTCGAGGGTCTTCATGCCGACACGCAGCACCACCAGCTGGCCCTCACTGCGCGGAAGGTCATAGGGCTCGCCCACCCAGAACCCGAACGCGGCCGCCGTCGAGGCATCGAGGATCCCGGTGAGCTGGTCGAAGAGCAGCTGCGACGACACGTGGGTGACCCTGTCGGGAGCGAGTTGGGGGAACTCGATGCCGGGCAACGCCGCGGCGATCTCGACCCGGCTTGCCTGCACGAACGGATTGACCCCGTCCCCACGCAACCACACGGTCGTGATGAGAAGGTCGCGCTCCATCCCCACCGTCGCAGGGTCGATGCCGTCGTTGGTCCAGATGAGATCCGTGATCCCCTTCAGTCGGAGGAACTGGCTCTGGGCCGGCGCCACACTGGTCGACGTGGTGCTCTGGTCGCCGTAGACGACGCGATGCGACAGATCACCGACGCCGCTGAGCGCGTCGCCGCACGAGGCGACGAGCACCGCGGTGACGAACACTCTGAGCAATCGACGCACCCGACCTCCACCGGTTGCTGCAGGGATTATCGTCGGCAGGGTTCGCAATCGGGTTCACCGATTCGAGACCGGTACCCTCCCGACGTGCTGCGAGTCGTCTCGGACCGCTTCGACCCCCCCGCTCTCGACACCGCGGTGTCGTCGGCGATCCTCCAGCGCGTGGCCACGGGCGAGGACCCGGCGACGCTCCGGATCTGGTCGCCGCAACGTGCGGTGGCATTCGGGCGCCAGGACCGGGTTCGCCCCGGCTACCGCCAGGCCGTGGACGCGGTGACGGCTCTCGGTTACACCCCGGTCGCGCGGCTGGCCGGAGGCCGGGCAGCGGTGTTCCATGAAGGCACCCTGGCCTTCTCGTGGGCGCTACCGGAGTCGCGGGTACGCGAGACCATCGCCGAGCGGTTCGCGATGATCTCCGGTCTCGTGGCGCGTTCGTTCGCCGCACTCGGCCTCGATGCCCGCATCGGCGAGGTCCCAGGCGAGTACTGCCCCGGCGAGTGGTCGGTGAACCTCGGCGGAGTCCGCAAGGTGATGGGAGTCGGCCAACGGCTGATCCGGGGGGCGGCCCACATCGGGGGCGTCATCGTGGTGACCGATGCGGACCTGATCAATCGGCCGCTGCACGCTGCATACCGGTACCTCGACTACGACTGGTTGCCGGAAGCCACCGGGGCCCTCGACGAATCGTTGCCCGGGCTGTCCACCGAGCGGGTGGCGGCGAACCTGCTGGCCACCCTCGCCGAGGCCGGCCATGAGATCGCCGGCGGTGCGGTGGACGACCGATGTCTGCGGCTCGCCGAGGATCTCGCGCCGGAGCACGATCCCACCCGATAGCCTGCGGACGTGCGAGTGCTCGTCGTCAACGGACCGAACCTCAACCTGCTCGGGGCGCGGCGCCCGGATGTCTACGGTCACACCACGCTCTCCGAACTCGACGAGCTCTGTCGCCAGTGGGGTGCCGAGTTGGGCTGCGAGGTGACGGTCTTCCAGTCGAACCATGAGGGAGCGCTCATCGACCGGCTCCACGATGCCGTCGGCCGTTGCGACGGCATCGTGATCAACCCGGGAGCCCTCACCCACTACTCCTACGCCCTGCACGACGCCATCGAGGCCGTGTCCATCCCCACGATCGAGGTGCACATCTCCGACATCACCGCACGCGAGCCGTGGCGGGCGACGTCGGTGATCGCCCCAGCCTGTCTCGCATCGGTATCGGGGGAAGGAGTCACCGGGTACCGGCGCGCCATCGAGATGCTGGCGGCGGCGCCCTCCTAGGCAGTCGCCAGGGCCTGCCACCGCCGCAGTCCCTCGACGAGGTCGTCGTCACCGAGCGCGAACGAGAGCCGCAGCGAGCCCGGGGCGCCGAAGGCCTCCCCCGGGACGACGGCGATCTCGGCCACCTCGAGAAGGACCTGAGCCAACTCGAGGGTGGTGGCGACCCCGCGTCCGGGAAGTGCCTGCTGCGGATCGACACCGGGAAACGCGTAGAACGCCCCTTCGGGCTCCGGTGACTCGACACCGGGGATCGCCACCAACAAGTCGTGCATGAGACGGCGGCGCCGATCGAAGGCGGTGCGCATCTGCCACACCGAATCCATCGGGCCTTCGAGGGCGGCGAGGGCGGCGAATTGCGAGACGTTGGTGACATTGGAGGTGGAGTGCGACTGCAGTCTCCCCACCGCCGCTGCCACCGCCGGTGGGCCGACCATCCAGCCCACCCGCCAGCCGGTCATGGCATAGGTCTTGGCCACGCTGTTGATCACGATGCAGCGCTCCCGAACCTCCGGCACCTCGACGGGCAT
>CAYYIA010000132.1:0-5485 GCA_964471875.1 uncultured Acidimicrobiia bacterium | reverse complement strand
GACGGCGAAAGGTGTCGCGTGCCGAGCAGCGAATCGCGTGCTCGCAGATCGGGAAGCACCCCCTCGCGGGCGTCGGCGATGAAGACGACATCGAACTCCATCCCCTTCGCCTGGTGGAGCGTGGTCAAGGTGATCCGGTCGGCCTCCACATCGCGGAAGGACAGAAGGGGCTCGGCCTCGAAGTCCTCAGAGCGCACCATGGTGGCGTAGTCGGCGAGTCCGGCGCCGGGGTCGCGCTCACGCAACCGATCGAGCGCCTGCGAAAACGACGACAGGGCACGGCGATCACCCGGGTCACCCAACCCGAGGGCAGCGAGTCCCGGCATGCTGGTCCACAGGTGCCAGAACCCGTCAGCCGCCGGGCGGTCCGTCGCCCAGCCCCGATCTGCCAAAGCTGCCGCCACCGGTCGCACCACTTCGCCGGCCTCGCTCAGGGCGCGATCCCATCCGACCACCGCGGCGCGACGCTCCATCTCGCGCGTCGCCGACAGGGTGAGGCCGACCAGCGGACCCATCAGCACGCGGCGCAGGGCAGCGGTGTTGCCACCGGCTGCTGCCTCGGCGAGATCGAGTACCGGCCGTACCGCCCGGTGATCGGCGAGCCGGGTGTCGGGGCGTTGGTGGGGGATGCGCCGCCGATCGAGGGCCCGCGACAGCTCGGGGAGAAAGCGGCGCTTGGACCGCACGAGCACCCCCATCCGGCGATACGGAATCCGATCACGCAGGTGGACGTGCTGTACCTCGGAGGCGATCCACTCGGCCTCGGCCGATTGCTGGTTGAAGCCATAGGTTTCGACGGATCCGCCGCCCGGAGCAGGCTGCACCGGCCCGGCACCCCCGGGGAGGCCGGCGCCAATCGTGAGGCGCACGGCGGCATCCAGGATCGCGGCGGGCACCCGGAACGAGGTGGTGAGGACGATCCTTCGGGCGGGTGCTCCGTGGTCATCGCGAAACCGCTCGGGGAAATCGGCGACGTTGGACAACTCGGCGCCCCGGAAGGAGTACACCGACTGGTAGGGGTCTCCGGCGGCGGTGAGGTTGCGGTGGTCCACCGCGATTCGCTCGGCCATACGCGCCTGAGCCACCGTGGTGTCCTGGTACTCGTCCACCAGCACATAGCGGAAGGCCCCGGCGAACGCGGCGGTCGTTGCGGGATGTTCGAGCACCCGCAGCGCTTCGACCTGCAGGGTTCCGTAGTCGATGCGCCCGCGCGCCCGCAGGGTGTCGAGGTAGCGATCGAAGAAGCCGGGGAGGGCGCGCCAGTCGTCACGCCCGAAATCGGCGAGGGTGCTGGTGCTGACGAGTCGTTCGGCGGAGCGCAGGCCGAAATCGGCCACTTCCTCGGCAAATGCCCGATTGTCGAGCAGCCCGCGGAAGGGGAGTGGCCAGCGTGCGGGATCCTCCTGGGCGAGCACCTCGGCGATCACTTCGACGTGCTCGGGCCCGGTGAGCAGCGTCGGTGTCACCGTCCAGCCTCCCACCGGGCCATGGGCCTCGAGGATTCGCATCGCCAACGAATGGAACGTGGATGCGGGGATCACGCTGAACGATCGTTCGAGGCCGGATGCGATCCGGAGGCGCAGATCGGCTGCTCCGCGGCGGGAGAAGGCAAGGATCAGGATCTGCTCCGGCGGGACTCCGGTGGCGATGAGGTGACGGGCGCGGCGTACCAGGAATTCGGTCTTCCCGGCCCCCGGGCCGGCGACCACCAACTGGGGGCCATCGGTGTCGGCGATGGCCGCATCCCAGGCATCGGGCTCGAGGCGGAGTTCGTTCACACCGCCAAGGTACCCGGCGCCACCGACGGTTTCCCGCGGCGGGGCCGAACGGCGCGGCAGGTAGATTGGCGTGCCGCCTAGGGGATGGAACGTGACCGAACACCTCGTCGACGAAGGCATGCGCGAGTGGGCTTCCCCGCTCTATGCAGAGGCCCTCAGCCAGTTCAACAGGGTCGCCGAACTCATCGAACTCGACCCCAATATCGCGGCGCGCATGCGCGTGCCGCAACGGTCGATCATCGTCACCATCCCGTACCGCCGCGACGACGGGACCGAAGTGAAGAGCCTGTTCGGTTACCGGGTGCAGCACGTGCTCACGATGGGGCCGACCAAGGGGGGCATTCGCTTCGCTCCCGACGTCAATCTCGGCGAAGTGGCGGCGCTGGCCATGCTCATGACCTGGAAGTGCGCCATCGTCGGGCTTCCCTTCGGCGGCGCCAAGGGTGGGGTACGCGTCGACCCGACGACCCTGTCTCGCTCCGAGACGCAACGGGTGACCCGGCGCTACACCGCCGAGATCGTCGACTTCATCGGTCCGACCAAGGACATTCCGGCCCCCGACATGGGTACCGACGAGCAGGTGATGGCCTGGATCATGGACACCTACAGCCAGCAGGTGGGCCACACTGAGCCCGCGGTGGTGACCGGCAAGCCCCCCGCGCTCGGAGGGTCGGTGGCGCGTCGCGAGGCGACCGGGAGGGGATTGGTCAGCCTGGTCCCGGCGGCTGCGGCGCAGCGCAAGCTCTCGACCGACGGCATCCGCGTCGCGGTGCAGGGCTTCGGCAATGTCGGGCGCTACGCCTCACTGGCCGCCTCCCAGGCCGGGGCAAGGGTGGTGGCCATTTCCGACATCTCCGGCGGCTTCTACAACGGCAACGGGATCGATGTGGTCGCCGCGATCGACCACATGGATCGGCATCGCTCCCTCGATGGATTCGCCGGCGGTGACCGCATCAGCAACGCGGACTTGATCGGTGCCGATTGTGACATCCTCATGCCCTGCGCCACGGGCGGGGTCATCACCGGAGCCAACGCCGGTGAGGTCAGGGCGAAGATCGTGATGGAAGGCGCCAACGGGCCGACCACCCTCGAGGCCGATGGCGTCTTGAACGGCAACGGAGTCCTCGTGGTCCCCGATGTGCTCGCCAATGCGGGCGGGGTCACGGTTTCCTACTTCGAGTGGGTCCAGGACGTCCAGAAGTACCTGTGGACCGAATCCGAGATCGTCGGTCGCCTGCGCGAGATCATGAGCCGGGCCTACGAGGACGTGCAATCGACGGCCATCAAGCACAAGACCGACCTGCGCACCGCGGCGCTGATCCGGGGGATCAAGCGGGTCGCCGACGCCAAACTCGCCCGCGGCGTATATCCCTGAGAGCGCGCTCTCGGTGTGGACTCAGCCCGTCGCTGCGGCGAGGGCCTCGGTGGCAAACGCCGGGCAGATGTCCTGGAACGAGCACCAGTCACATAGCTTGCTGACCCGCGGGGGGAAGCGGTTCTCGCTGATGGCCGTGTCGATCGCGGTCCACAGCGCCCGCAACTGTCGATCCATGGCATCGAGCTGGGCGTCGTTCACCGAGATCTGATAGACGGTCGGCCCATTCAGGTAGATGAGCTTGACCCCATCTGGTGTGCGCCCGGTGCGCCTGCGGATCAACAGCGCGTAGATCTTGAGTGCGAAGAACGCCGGCAAGGCGTATTGCTCCGGGGGAGCCTTCCCGGTCTTGTAGTCGGTGATGATCAGCCGGCCGTCCGGCGTCTCCTCCATCCGATCGAGGATTCCGCGGATGACGATTCCATCGAGATCCTCGAGCATGTCGAGTTCGCGTCCGATGGGCTCGAGATGGGTGGGATCCTCGACCGTGAAGTAGTTGGCGAGGAGGCTCAGGCTCTCCAGACCCCAAGCGCGCTCGTCTTCGATCGAGGAGAACAGGCCCTCGAACTCGACGAGTCGCACCTCCGCCCATGCCCGTCGGAACAGGTCGTAGAGCAGTTCCGGAGTGCGCTCGGCGGCAGGCCGGTCGTACAGCCGCTGCAGGGCGAGGTGCGCCGTCGTCCCCCGAGCCTGATAGACGGTGGTCGGCTCAGGAAGGCGATCGATGGCCCGGAACTTGAAGAGCTGCGGACAGTGCTTGAAGTCACTTGCCCGGCTCGGTGACAGGGTCTCCAATGTCATGCACCGGACTATACGTCCCGGCAGTGACAGGAGTCACACGGCTGTAGTTCCGGTCGCGCCGGGGGATGAGCAGGTCCCGATCCCAGATGGCGAAGGTCAACAGGCCGACTCCCACCGAGATCGCCGAGATGCGGAACATCGCCTCGTACCCGATGTTGGTGACGACGGCACCGAGGATCGGTGCCCCGGCGAGCACGCCGAGGTCGCCGAGCCCGGTGAAGATCACCGCTGCAGTCCCGCGGGCTCCCGCATTGGCGCGACTGAAGACCAGGGCGAAGAGCACCGGGAAGACGTAGCCGTGGCCGGCGCCGCAGAGCACGCCGGCCAACACCACGGTGAGGTCGGTGTGCGACGCCGAGAGGGCGACGAACCCGGTGGCGAGCGTGAGCATCGCCGGGTACAGGACCCGCTTCAGCCCGATACGGTCCGGGAGCCAGCCGGCGAACACGCGCAGGGCGATGGCCGTCGAGGCGTATGCGGCGAAGAAGCTTCCCACCGAGCCGACTCCGGTCTCATCCACAAAGGTGCGTAGGAAGGTGAAGTAGGCGACGAGGGCGAAGTTGAACACCAGGGTGATCCACCACAACGGGAGCAGGTTGCGCTGAAAGAGCGATGACAGGAACGAGATGCGCTCCTCCGGTGCCGCCAGCACCGCCGACTCCTTCAGGGGCAGGGAGAGCAGCAGTGCCACGGTGCCCAGCGCCACGCCGGTGACGAACAGCGCATCGAAGTCGAAGTGGGTCAGGATGACGTCGCCCAGCACGCCGCCCATCGCCACCGGGAGGAGCCCCGACACCCCGAAGAGCGCCAGGCCCTCGGTCCGGCGGCCCTCGGGGATCACGTCGGCAGCAAGGGTGAATACGGCGGCGAAGAGCAGCGCCTCGCTGAAGCCGTGCATCGCCCGCACCACATACAGCCACGGACCGATCGACTCGACCGGCAGGTAGAGGAGCAGTGCCAGCACATGGGCGGCGTTGCCGGCGAGGATGACCGGACGGCGACCCCGTCGATCCATGATCCGGCCGACCATCGGCCGGATGAGGAGGGCGGCGAAGACGGTGATCGCCACGATCCTGCCGATCTGGGCCTCATCGGCACCGAGCCCCTTGAGGTAGCGGGGGAAGTGCACGAACAGGAAGTAGGCGAGTCCGCTGAAGAAGCTCACCAGCCAGGCGAGGACGAAGCGTCGGGAGAGCAACTGGGCACGCATCAGGCTGCAGGCTAGGAATGGTGGGCGCGGCCGCCGCCGAAGCCCGTTGCCCGTTGCCCGCCAGGACGCGTTCGATGTCGAAGCCGCGTTTCCGGTGCCCGGTACCCGGTATCCAATCGGGCATCGGGCATCGGGTATCGGACCCGCGCGAAATCTCCTCCTGACCCGCGAAATCTGGGGAGCGTTTTCGGTTGACCTTCCACCGGCTGGTGACGTACATTCGTCTCAGTCACCCGGGGCGACCCGGGGAGGCCGAAGGGAGGCAACTCCCGGAGGCGGTTTCCGACCTCGCTCCCGCAAGGGAGGGTCGCATCAGGCGAA
>CAYYIA010000131.1:0-5533 GCA_964471875.1 uncultured Acidimicrobiia bacterium | reverse complement strand
GCCAGCGGCTGGCGGGTGCGGATCCCCTCGGCGACGCGCAACCCGCGCCCGAGCCCGACCACGCGGCGCACCGCGGCCATGGCGATCTCGAGACGAGTGTCGATGAGGTCCGGATCCGCCTGCGGGTAGTCCTCGTGATGAACACTCGAGGGACCTCCGGACCCTTCGCGCTGAGCGACGACCAGGTCCTGGTACATCGCCTCGGTGACGAACGGAAGCACCGGAGCCATGAGCTTCGCAAAGGTGACCAGGACCTCATACAGCGTGGCGAAGGCGGCAAGGGCGTCGTCCCCCCCTTCGGCGCGGCTCGTCCAGAAGCGTCGTCGCGAGCGGCGGATGTACCAATTGGTCAGGTGGTCGACGAACTCGATCAACGGCGGGATCACGTTGTAGAGGTAGTAGCCCTCCATCTCCTCGTTGACCCGGCGCACCAGGCTCTGCAGCACCGAGAGGATCCAGCGATCGATCTCGGGACGCGCCGCCGGGGGTGGAGCCGCAACGAGGTCGGAAGCCGTGATTCCTTCGGCGGCGGCGTAGGTGGTGAAGAACGAGAACGCGTTCCAGTAGGGGAGCATCACGGTGCGCACCACCTCGGAGACCCCGCGTTCGGAGAAGCGAAGCGGCTCGGCCCGGACCACCGGCGAGTTGATGAGATAGGCGCGCAGGGCATCGGCTCCGGTCGAGTCGATCAGGCCGATCGGGTCCGGGTAGTTCTTCAGGCTCTTCGACATCTTCCGACCATCCTCGGCGAGGATGAGACCGTTCACCACGCAGTTGCGGAACGGGATCGTGTCGAAGATCGCCGTGGCGTGCACGACGAGGGTGTAGAACCATCCCCGGGTCTGATCGAGCCCCTCGGCGATGTAGTGCGCGGGGAAGCCACGCTCGAAGCGCTCCTTGTTCTCGAAGGGGTAGTGGCTCTGCCCGTACGGCATCGCACCCGACTCGAACCAGACATCGAGCACCTCGGGCACCCGGCGCATCGTGCCGGGGCACTCGCGGCACGGGTACTCGATGGCGTCGACGACGTGCTTGTGCAGATCGGAGGGTCGCACCCCGGATCGGGACTCGAGTTCGTCAAGGCTCCCCAAGCACTCGCGGTGCTCCCCTTGATCGCACTCCCACACCGGGATGCACGAGCCCCAGAAGCGATTGCGGCTGATCGCCCAGTCCCGAGCACCCTCCAGCCAGTTGCCGAAGCGGCGGCTGCCCACGTGGTCCGGCACCCAATGAATCTGCTGATTGAGTTCGGCCATGCGGTCGCGGATTTGTTCGACCGCGACGAACCACGTGGGGATCGCCTTGTAGATGATCGGTGTGTCGGTGCGCCAGCAGAACGGGTAGGAGTGCACCACTCGCTCGTTTCTCGCCAGGGCACCGCGTTCGGACAACATCCGGACGATGACCGGATCCGCCTCCTTCACCAGCATCCCTTGGACCTCGGGCACCTCGCCGGTGAACCTGCCCACTTCGTCGACCGGGTCGACGAGGACGTCACCGAGTCCGGCCGTCTGGAACGCCTCGAAGTCGTCTTCGCCGTGCGCCGGAGAGGTGTGGACCATTCCGGTGCCCTCCGTGGTCGACACGTTCGGTCCGGCGACGACCACGAAGGCTCCTTCGGCGGCGAGGTGCGCGAAGTAGGGAAGTACCGGGGCGTACCTCGTTCCGATGAGAGCGTCGCCGTCTGCTTCGCCTGAGAGCTCCGCCCCGTCGGGCCAGTAGGTCGCCACCCGGTCGGCTGCGATCCAGTACGGCCCGGTCGTCCCTCCGAGCGGCGTGGTCACCCGCACGTAGCGAATGCCTGGTCCCACTTGGACGCCGAGATTCGACGGGACCGTCCAGGGCGTGGTCGTCCACACCAGCAGAACATCGCCTGGCTCGACCGGCCCCGAGCCCGAAGTCACCACGAGCCGCAGCGTCAGCGACGGATCCTCGACGTCGCGGTACCCCCCGAGGTTGACCTCGAAGTTGGAAAGGGGCGTGGCCGCCCCGTACGAGTAGGGCAGCACCTTGAAGGCGCGGTACACGAGGCCCTTGTCCCACAGCTGCTTGAAGACCCACCAGACCGACTCCATGAAGTCGGGGTCCATGGTCTTGTAGTCGTCGGCGAAGTCCACCCAGCGCCCGATGCGACGCGTGATCATCTCCCACGATTCGGTGTTGGCCATCACGCGGGTGCGGCAGGCCTCGTTGAAGCGAGCCACGCCGTACTCGATGATCTCCGGGGGGCCGGCGAGGCCGAGGTCCTTCTGCACTTCGAGCTCGATCGGGAGCCCGTGGGTGTCCCACCCGAAGCGGCGCACGACTCGATGGCCCCGCATCGTCCAGTAGCGCGGCACGATGTCCTTGAGGACTCCGGCGAGGAGATTGCCATAGTGCGGGCTGCCGGTGGGGAAGGGTGGCCCGTCGTAGAAGGTGAACTCGCTGTCCGCGGGGCGGCGGTTCACCGACTCGGTAAACGCATCGAGTCGGTCCCAGAGATCGAGGATGGCGCGTTCCTGGACGGGGAACGAAACCTCGGGGGGCACCCGCTGGAACGGTGTCCGCTTGCTACTCATCGTCGTCCCTCGGTCGGCGTCGCTGCCGCCGGGACGAGCGCAGAGCCCGCGGTACCACCCGGCTTGCCGCCACGAGGCGACCTCTCCAGCGTCCCGTATCGTGGAACGATGCGGCGGGTTCTACACCGGGGACCGGTTCTTCCCGCGGCTCGGGGGTGATGCCCGCTCGAGAGCGGTCCCCTTCGTCGCCGTGAGCGGGAAGGTAGCAGAAGGAAGTCTCCAGTCACCAGCCTCCAGTCTCCAGAGCCCGTTACCCGGTGCCCGATACCCGATGCCCGACCGGCGGCGTCTGCGACACTCATGACTCCAGGTGACTGGTGGTGGGAACTGGAGACTTCGTGAGCGACTTCCTCTCTGCCGACTCCGACGGCGTGATCGTCGAGGTCTGGGTCGTGCCGGGAGCGTCTCGTGACTCCCTGGGCGGGATCCACGACGGTGCCGTGCGGATTCGGACCACGGCCCCTGCCGAGGGCGGCCGGGCGAATCGGGCAGTCGCCCGCCTCGTCGCCGAGCGGACCGGGGTGCGCCGTGCCGAGGTCGTGGCGGGCGCCCAGTCGCGGCGCAAACGGGTGCTCCTGGCCGGAGCGGACCTGGCCGCAGTGCGCCGCGCTCTGGCGATCGGAGACGAGTAGCGCCGGGTGGGCTCGACCTGGGGTTTGGGACCGGTGGCGTGCTAGTGTCGCTCGCCGCCAGGAGGCCTTATGGCACGCACGCTCGCCAAGTCCACCCGGGACCGATTCCGGCGCCGTCTCGAAGACGAACGGGTTCGTTTGACCGAGATGATCCGCGACATCGAGGAAGAGCGCGAGGAGGTCCGGCTCACCGAGACCTCGTCGGACCGCAGCCCAGATCCCAACACCGCCGAGGGCGGATCGCTCGCGTTCGAGATGGAGAAGGAGCTCTCCATCTTGGAAAACACCCGGGACATCCTCGCCAAGGTCGAGGATGCGCTGGTACGCATCGAGGACGGCACCTACGGCGTCTGCGACGTGTGCGGCGAAGCGATTCCCGTCGCCCGACTCGAGGCGCTTCCCTACACGAAGATGTGCGTGACCTGCGCGTCGGCGCGCCGGTGACCCCACTCCGCTGGGCACTGTCGGTCGCGGCCGGGGTGCTCGCCATCGACCAGCTCACCAAATGGTGGGCGACGGAGACTCTTCAGGGCGACCCCATCGTCCTCATCGATGGGGTCCTCGACCTCCGCTACGTGACGAATCCGGGAGCGTCGTTCAGCATGCTCCAGAATGCCGGAACGCTCATCGCCGTGGTGGTCATCGCAGTGGTGATCTTCATCGTGATGCTCGTTCGGAAGCTCGCCACCGTCCCGGAGGCCGTTGGCCTCGGGCTGGTGCTCGGAGGCGCAGTGGGCAACCTCGCCGACCGCGTCGTTCGAGGGCCTGGCCTGTTCGACGGCGCCGTGGTCGACTTCGTGGACTTCTCCTTCTTCCCGGCCTTCAACGCCGCCGACTCTGCGATCACGATCGGCGCAGTGCTGATCCTGATCCTCTCCCTGTTCCGTAAGTGAAGGTGCGAGTTCCGGCCGAGTACGACGGGCAGCGCGCAGATCTCGTGCTGTCGCGAGTCGGCGGCATGAGCCGCGACGCCGCGCGGTCACTGATCGTGGCAGGCGGGGTGGAGTGCGATGGGCACGTGGTGGCGGCGCCACGGGAGGCCGTCGCCACCGGCGCGGTGCTGGAGTTCGAGCCTCCGCCGGGGACGGCCCCTCTCGAGCCGGAGGAAGTCTCCTTCGAGGTGGTGTACGAGGACGCCCACGTGGCCGTGGTGTCCAAGCCGGCGGGGGTGGTGACCCATCCGGGAGCAGGCGATACCGGGGCGACCCTTGCCGCAGGCATCCTCCACCGCTGGCCGGCAGTGCGAGGGGTCGGGGGAGAGAACCGCTGGGGCATCGTGCATCGACTCGACCGCGACACCTCTGGCTTGTTGGCTGTCGCCCTCACCGCTGACGCCGAGCGAGGGCTGCGCGCCGCGATCAAGGCGCGCCGTGTGTCCCGGGAGTATCTCGCGCTGGTTCATGGGGCTCCGGCGACCCCGACCGGAACGGTCGATGCCCCGATCGGGCGGGACCCGACCCGCCCCACCCGGATGCGGATCGATCCGGCCGGCCGCGGCGCGGTGACGCACTTCCGGGTGGAGGAGTCCCTCGAGGCGATGACGCTCTTGCGGGTCACGCTCGAGACCGGACGCACCCACCAGATCCGGGTGCACCTCGCCGCCATCGGTCTCCCCATCGCCGGGGATCGGATGTACGGAAAGGCGGCGGGGAGTCCCCGCGTCTTCCTGCACGCGACGCGTCTCGTATTCGACCACCCGGTGACGGGCGAGCCGATCGAGGCCATCAGCCCGCTGCCACCGGACCTCGCCGCAGCCCTGGCGGCGGTGCGCTGACCTCTCCGCCATAGAATCGTGGCCGACGGGCGGCGCCGCTGCTCCGACGATCTCGACCGGGAGGCTGGTGACGATGCGGATCGGAATCCTGACCGGCGGTGGGGACGTACCCGGCCTCAATCCCTGCATCAAGGCCGTGGTGAATCGTGCCTCCGCTGCCGGACACGAAGTGATCGGGCTGCGCCGGGGGTGGGCCGCCCTCGTGGACTCGAATCCCGACGATCCCACCACGGTCGCCGCCAACACCGTGACGCTCACTCCGCAACTCGTCCGCACCGTTGATCGCACCGGCGGCACCTTTCTGCACACCTCGCGGACCAATCCCGGCCGAGTGCGTCCCGGCGACGTCCCCAAGTTCCTGACCGGCCGATCCGATGGCACCGCTCCCGTGGACCTCACCGACCATGCCCTGCGAGTGCTCGAGCACCTCGAGATCGACGTCCTGATCCCCATCGGGGGGGACGACACCCTGTCGTACGGGCTGCGTCTCCACGACGAGGGGGTGCCCGTCGTGGCGATCCCCAAGACGATGGACAACGATGTCCACGGTACCGATTACGCCATCGGCT
>CAYYIA010000130.1:0-5541 GCA_964471875.1 uncultured Acidimicrobiia bacterium | reverse complement strand
CGGGAAGCCCCGCGGTCGCGGCGAGTTCTGAGATGAGATCGGTGCCGGGCTCGGAGCGCCGGGTGTTCACCAACTGGCGCAGGTCGCCGCCGAACTGCTCGACGGCCCGTTCTGCAGCCTGCTCCTCTTCGGGCGTGACGTTCAGGTCGAACACCCGGACGATGGCGTGAGACCAATCGAGCAGCTCCTGGCGCCGGTCACGTGGCACCCCCATCATGTCCGAGATGACCGCCACCGGCACCGGCGCCGCGAACTCGGCGATGGCATCGAACTCCGCCCTCCCGGCCAGGCCATCGAGGAGATCGGAGGCGATGGCGCCGATCGACTCCCGTTTGACCTCGGCCCGGCTCTTGGTGAAGGCTCGATTGACCGCCGAGCGAATCCGGGTGTGTTCCGGAGGCTCGAGGTCGATGAATGATCCCCGCACCATGCGGTACCACTGCGGCAGGTGTTCGGGATAGGTGCGCCGGTCCACCTGATCGAGCGGGAGGACGTGGCGGATGTCGCGCCCGAAACGCCGATCCCGGAGGATGGCGGTGACGTCGCGGTGGCGGGAGAAGAAGGTCAGTCCCCACCGCTCGTCATAGAACGGCCTCTCGTCGCGCAGCCGGGCATAGGTGGGGTATGGGTCGCGCACGAATGCGGGGTCGTAGGCGTCGAAACCGGGCACCCGGCCACCCTACCCGGCGGGAGGCCGACGGGTGACCGGCGGCACCATGATGCAAGCGTCGACGAGGGCGTCGAGGTCGCCGCGCTCCAGGCGATCCCACACGGCAGCGTCGGCCGCCCCCGGCTGGATCCATACCGTGGTGAAGCCGAGACGAGCACACTCGTCGAGCACTGCCAGGGTGCGTGCCGGTGGGACCACGATGTTGACGATGGTGGGTGGCTCGGGAAGGTCGGCCAGGCTCCTCCAGCAGGGATCGCCGGCCACCGAGTCCCGGTATGGATTCACCGCCCGCACCCGAATCCCCTTGGCGCGGAGGTCGCGATAGATGATGCTTCCGAACTTCTCGGCGCGGTCGGTGGCCCCGACGACGGCGACCACGGTGCCGGGCCGGTCGAGGAGTGCGACGATGTCGGTCACCGTGGTCCCTTCGAGCCGACTTCGCGTCGGCAGTTGCCGCCGATACCGTACCGGTATGCGTGTGCGTGCTGTCGTGCTGCTGGCCATTGCCGTCGCCGCCTGTGGTGCCAGTCCGGCTCCGGAGGCCACTCCGGTCACCACTCCCGGGCTGCCTGTCACCTACGTCGGGGCCGACGGGGTTTCGACCACGGTCACCGATGTCGCCAGGATCGTGAGCTTCAGCGGCGACTACTCCGAGATCATCGTTGCGCTCGGCCTGGGTGACAACCTTGCCGGTGTCGATCTCAGCTCTGTGTACCCGCTCGACGTGATGCGTGCCAAGCCGAAGATCGGTGTCGAGTTCCGCCTGCTCGCCGAGCCGATCCTGGTCCTCGATCCGACCCTGGCGATCGGCGACCTCGACGCCTCTCCCTACACCGTCGTCGAGCAGGTGCGCAACGCCGGAGTCCCCGTGGTGATCCTGCCCCGCTACGAGGGCCTCGATGCCCCCGGGGACAAGATTCGGGCCGTGGCCGGGGTGCTCGGTCTGTCCGAGGAGGGGGAGGTCCTGGCGACGCGGGTGGAGGCGGAGATTGCCGCTGCCGTTGCCCTTGCGGCCACGACGACGAGCCGTCCCCGGGTCGCTGTCGTCTATGCGGCCACCAGTGACACGGTGCTGCTCCTGGCGGGCAACACCGTGTTCAGCGGGGTCCTCGATGCGCTCGGCGCCATCGACGTCGGTCCTGATGCAGGTGTCGACGGATTCGTACCGCTCACCGCCGAGGCGATCGTGGCCGCCGCCCCCGACGTCATCATCACCGCCGAACGAGGCTTCGAAGGGCTCGACGGCCTCGAGGGATTCCTGGGGTTGCCCGGGCTCGCCCAGACCCCGGCGGGGATGTCGGGTCGCGTGCTGGTGTACGAGGATCTCTATCTGCTGGGCATGGGGCCGCGCACCGGCCAGTTGGCCGAGGAACTGGTGCGCGACCTGCACCCGGAGTTGGGGGAGTGACCAGCCGGTTTCGACCAGGGTGGCTTCTCGCCGGCCTCGGAGTGGGGCTCGTGGCCGTCACGGTGGTGGCTCTGGGCTCGGGGGCGGTGCACATCGCCCCGGGTGACGTGGTGGCGATCCTGCTGCGGCATGCGGGCCTTGGCGACGGGGGTGGGGCCGGTGAAACCGCCGATGCGGTGCTGTGGGCCATCCGGCTGCCCCGGGTGGTGCTCGGTATCGCCGTCGGTGCGGGCTTGGCGGTCGCAGGCGCCGCGCTCCAGGGGATCTTCCGCAACCCACTCGCCGACCCGCAACTCATCGGCATTTCGAGCGGGGCAGCAGCCGGCTCCGCGATCGGGGTCCTCGTGCTCGAGTCGGCCATCGGCGGCATCGCCGGAACGGTTGGGGCCTTTGCCGGTGGCCTCGCCGCCGGTGCCGCGGTGTACTCGCTGGCCCGCCATCGCGGCCGGACCGAGGTGGTCACCCTGGTCCTTGCCGGGATCGCCGTGGCCGCGGTTGGGGGAGCCCTCGCCGGATTCCTCAGCGTGATCGCCGATGACCCGCGCCTCGGCTCGCCGCTCTTCTACTCGCTGGGGGGACTCGGTATCGCCACGTGGCGCCTGGTGGGTCTCACCGTCCCGTTCATCGCCTTCGGAGTGCTGGCCCTGCCCGCGTATGCCCGTCGTCTCGACCTGGTCCTCCTCGGCGAACGAGAGGCGGCCCATCTCGGTGTCGACGTCGAGCAACTGCGACGCCAGGTGCTGGTGCTCGTCACCATCGTCGTCGGGGCCACCGTGGCCGCTGCCGGGGTGATCGGGTTCGTGGGGCTTCTGGTGCCCCATGCCGTGCGCCTCGTGGCAGGCCCGGGGCACCGTGTGGTGTTCCCGGCGAGCGCTCTCGGCGGGGCCGTGCTCGTGGTGGCGGCCGACACCGTCGCTCGCACGGTGGCGCTGCCCCTGGAGGTCCCGGTCGGTCTGCTCACCGCCCTCGCCGGCGGTCCGCTGTTCCTCTGGTTGCTGCGCCGAACCCGCACCGAGCACGGGGGCTGGGGATGAGCGGGGGCGTCGTGGGCCGGGGCCTGGGGTTCGAGGTGGCGGGTCGTGCCCTGCTCGCCGATGTCGACGTCGCCGCGGCATCCGGCGAGATCCTTGGCATTCTCGGTCCGAATGGGGCCGGCAAGACGACCCTGCTCCGGGTGTTGTCAGGGGAGTGGACGCCGACCGCCGGGACCGTCGAACTCCTCGGCCGCTCCCTCTCGGACATGGCGCCGATCGAGCGGGCTCGGGTGCGGGCGGTACTCCCGCAGCACACGGTGTTGACCTTCGCCTTTCGATGCCTCGATGTGGTGCTGATGGGCAGGTATGCGGTGACCACGGCCGACGACCTCGCGGTGGCGCGACGATCGATGGCCGTGACCGACTCCGCGCACCTCGCCGACCGCAGCTATCCGACGCTGAGCGGCGGCGAGCAGACGCGGGTGAGCCTCGCCCGGGTGCTCGCTCAGGAGACGCCCGTGCTGTTCCTCGACGAGCCGACGGCGAGTCTCGACCTGCGTCACCAGGAGCTGGTGATGCACACCTTGCGCGGTCTGGCCGATCGCGGCGCGGTGGTGGTGGCTGTGCTCCACGACCTCAACGTTGCTGCCCGCTTCGCCGATCGGGTGGCGCTCCTCTCCGAGGGAAGGCTTCATGCCATCGGTGCGACGGCAGAGGTGCTCACCCGCCCCATCGTCGAGGCGGTCTACGGACAGCGGGTCACCGTCGTGCCGCACCCGGTGCTGGGCTCGCCCCTGATCCTTCCCCACGACGGCTGATCCGGTTTCGGCGCCACCCGAAGGCTCCGGCTGCGGCCACGGCCCCACCGAGCACCCAGAGCGGCGGCAGCGGTCGGCCCCAGACCTCGAACCCGGCCGGGTCGGACAGCCCGAGGCGGGATGAAATGCCTGCGGAAAGCAGGCCACCGATCACGGCTGCACGCAACGCACGACCCCGGGCTCCGCCTGTCACGGTGGGGACCGTAAACCCGACCGCCGCGGCGAGGGCCACGACGATCGCCAGCCATACGACGGCTGCGACGAGCAGCGAGCCCACCTCCGACAGGATCAGGCTCACGCGCCGGCCTTGCCCGCGGCCTTCTTCGCCCGCTTCTGCTCGCGCAGGACCGCGACGTGTTCGAAGCGGTCGACGTCGGCGATCGAGGGCCAATCGGCGGCCACGCGGTCCCATCCCGGCGGACCCGCTCCCAGCCGCTTGCCCACTACCCCGACGAAGATGCGGGCCTTGGCCATTCCGAAGCCCGGCAACGCCAGCAGGCGTCGCAGCAGTTCCTCGCCATCGGCTGCCTCGGTCCACAACCGTGATGCATCGCCCCCGTACTCGTCGACCAGGTGGATGCACAGGTCACGGCTCCGCCGCCCCATCGAAGCGGGGAAGCGGTGAAGGGCGGGGGGGCCGGCAAACATCGACTCGACGGTGGCATCGTCGAGAGCGGCGACGGTGGCGGCATCGAGCCTTCCGCCGAGTCGCTCGCGCAGCAGATACGGTGCAAAGAATGCACGCTCCATCGGGAACTGCTGGTCCAAGAGCATCCCGATGAGCAATGCGGTCGGATTGCTCGCCAGCAGGCGATTGGCGTCCGCATCGGGGGTGAATGCAAGCGAGTCGGGGGGCATCGGCGGTCACGCTAGCGGAGGGGATCGGGCGCAAGGCCCCGAGCGATGGTCGACCGCACCTCCAACCGGTGCCGCGCTCCGGCGAATCTCCTCGGGCAATCCCGAAGCACCCGGGACTGTCCCGATACCATCGCGGTGATGGGGTTGCGACGAGGGCTGCTCGCCATAGGTCGGCGAACCGGGGCGTGGCGGCTCCCGGCGGCGTGGCATGGGCCGCGTCGGCTCACCGTGCTCGCCTACCACCGCATCGTCGATTCCGCTGCGCCGGGATTCCGCGGATATGTGGGCAATGCCAGCGCCGCCCCCGACGAGTTCTCCGCGCAGATGGACTGGGTGACCCGGTACTTCACGCCCGTGACGCTCGGTGATGTGGCGGGCGCAGTGGAGGGGGCGGCACCGCTGCCACTTCGGCCGCTGCTCGTCACCTTCGACGACGGCTACCGCGACAACCTCGTCGCCGGTCTTCCCGTGCTCGAGCGGCACGGCGTGGGTGCAGCCGTGTTCCTCGCCACCGATCACATCGGCAGCGGTGAGCCGTTCTGGTGGGACCGGGCGGCGTTCTGTCTTGCCGCCGCCGCCGATCAGCGGGTCCGACTTCCCTTCCTCGGTGAGGTCGCCCTCGGTGCGGATCGGCACCCGCTGATTCGCACCTGGGTCCGGCGTGCCAAAGCCGTGCCGGACGTCGACATGCGGGCCGCAGTCGATGCCTTGCCTGCGCGGCTCGGCGTGTCCGAGCCCGCGCCGGGCATGGCCGGGGATCTGCTCGATTGGGAGGATGTGGCCGGCATGGCGGCCCGGGGCGTCGAATTCGGG
>CAYYIA010000129.1:0-5593 GCA_964471875.1 uncultured Acidimicrobiia bacterium | reverse complement strand
ACCGGCACCGGCGGCATGGGCCTGAACATTCCCTACACCCACTCCGAGGACCGACCCTCGGCAAAGCTGATGACGAAGACGGCGGTGGCCTTTGCCCAGACCGGACTCCTCTTCCTCATGGGCCGCACACCGGGTGGGCCCATCGTCAAGGAGATCAAGCCGGCGGCGCTCATCGGCTATTCGGACGTGGGGAGGCGCACCATCCGTGAGCGCGGCAAGACCGTGTCGCTGTATGGAGCGCGCACCGATCGCCTCGGGGATTCGCTGCGACTCCGCATCGACGCCTCCGAGTTCGTGCACCGCTCCGACCTGGAGTTGCCGGTGGTGGACACCGGAGAGAACGGCGTGTTCACCAAAGGCGAGTTCGAGGCGATCACCTCGCTCGGGCAGATGGAATTCGTCACCCCCGAAGAAGTGGCTCGGCACTGCGTCCAGGAGATCAGCGGCATCAACACGGGACGAGATGTGGTGGGTACGGTCGACTCGAGCGTCCTCGGACCCTCCTACCGGGCCGGAGTGCTCCGCTCCCGGGTGCTCGACGAACTGCGTGCCCTCGAGGAATCCAGCGGGACCCACGGTGTGGCCCTCGGCCAACTCGGCCCACCGGAATTGTCGAAGCTGCTGTGGGAGGCCGAGTTGCTCGCGCTCGTCTACGGGACACTGCCCGCGGTGCTCGCCGCCACCCCCACGGAGATCAGCATGGCGGCGAGCCGGCTCCTCGACGAGCGCCCCGGTCTGCGCGACACCATCACCTCCCTGGGCATTCCCATCCTCTGCTCCGAGGGCGACACCCTGGACCGCGGTCCGTTCATCCGCATCCCCGAGGCACCCGACGGCGAGGCCCTGGTCGTGACCGAAGAGCACCGCGATCGCTGGGCGGCGAAGGGTTGGGTGGACCTGCGTCCCGCCAACTTCGCCAAGTGGCAGCAGCGGTTGCGGGCGATCCGGGCGGGACATCCCGGCAAGTGGCAACCCGGCTCCGCCGGTGTCACCCCGGAAACGGACGTCAGCGAAGCCATCGAGACCGGGAGCCTGGCGGCGTGGGTCCTGGCAGAAGAGTTGGGCGGGTACCGGATCAAGTGAGAGAAGAAGTCTCCAGTCTCCAGTGAAGTCTCCAGTCCCCAGTCCCCAGTCTCCAGTCGTCGAAGAAGTCTCCAGTTCCCCAGTCCCAGTCGCCAGTTCCGGGCCGAGGCTCGTGACTTGGTCAACGCTCGCCTGGGGCCTGGGGCCTGGTGCCTTTTCCCTGGTGACTGGTGACTGGCGACTGGAGACTTCTTTGGTGACTGGCGACTGGTGACTGGCGACTGATCGCGATACACTGCCCGCCTTCCCCAACCTGCCCCTGAGAGGGGGCCTCTCGCAGAACGCGAGTGTCCAAAGGAGGTGGAGCGCATCGTGCGCACCTACGAGTTGATGACGATCTTTCGGCCTGAGATGGCCGAAGCCGACGTACGCAGGGAAGTCCAGCGCGTCTCCGACGCCCTCACCGAACGGGGGGCCGAGATGAAGAAGGACGACTTCTGGGGCAAGAGGCGATTCGCCTACGAGATCAACCATCTCACCGAGGGCTTCTACTCGGTGCTCCAGTTCGAAGCCGAGCCCGAAGCGATCGTCGACATCGACCGGGCGTTGAGCTTGTCCGACCAGGTGGTCCGGCACAAGTTCATGCGCCCCGAGTAGCCGTGCGAGTGTCACACCCGGTCCTCATCATGGGGACCATCCATTCATGTGCCGAGAGGTAAGAACACCATGGCAGCAAATCACGTGACGCTCATCGGAAACCTTGTCGACGACCCCGAACTGCGGTTCACCCCTTCGGGGGTGGCCATGGCGAAGGTCCGCTTCGCCGTCAGCCGCCGCTACCAGGACAAGAGCGGCGCCTGGCAGGAGGACACGAGCTTCTTCGGCGGAACCCTGTGGCGGGATGCCGCCGAGAACGCCGCCGAGTCCCTGACCAAGGGCATGCGGGTGATCGTGACCGGCCGCCTCGAGCAGCGGCAGTGGGAGACCCAGGAGGGCGAGAAGCGCTCCATGGTCGAAGTGGCGATCGACGAGATCGGCCCCTCACTGCGCTGGGCGACGGCCTCGGTGACCCGCTCCCCGCGGGCCGGCGACAGCTTCGGGGGCGGCAGCGCCCCGGCGGGTGGCACACCGGCAGCGCCGGTGGCCCGCGAGCAGTGGGAGCCCGACGAGGCCCCCTTCTAACCGTTTGTGAACTTCCCCAGGAGGACTGATGCCTAGAAAGAAGAACGCACCGGGCAAGCCCAAGCGGCGGGCACCCGAGCGACTCCGCCGCGGTCAGACCAAGCCGAAGGTCTGTGTGATCTGCACGCAGCACGACGGCAAGGTGGACTACAAGGACCTGTCGCTGCTGCGGCGGTTCATGTCCGACCGCGCCAAGATCCGCGGAGCGCGGGTCACCGGCAATTGCCCCCAGTGCCAGCGCAAGGTCGCCATGGCGATCAAGTCGGCACGCGAGATGGCACTTCTGCCCTACCTCGGCAAATGAAACTCATCCTCACCCAAGACGTCGCGGATCTGGGACTGCGGGGTGACGTCGTCGACGTCGCCGACGGGTACGCCCGCAACTACCTGGTTCCCCGCTCGCTCGGCATCGCCGCCACCCGCGGCGCCCTCAAGGACGCCGAGAAGATTCGGGCCACCCGGATGGAAGTCGAGCGCAAGGCCAGGGCAGAAGCCGAAGAGATGGCGCAGGCGCTGTCCGGCACCACCGTCGTCGTGGCGGCCCGCGCCGCCGACGAGGGCCGGCTGTTCGGTTCCATCGGAGCGCGTGACGTCGGCGAAGCCATTGCGAAGTACACCGGGATCACCGTGCCGCACGAGCAGATCCGCCTGGCGGGTCCGATCAAGGAGATCGGCCTCCACCAGGTGATCGTGCGGCCCCACTCGGAGGTCGAGATCCAGCTGGTGCTGGATGTGATCCCCGCCTGAGGAGGACATGACGACGCTCGAGACCATCCGGACGCCGGCTGGCGGCGGGGCGCCGCACAACATCGACGCGGAAGAGTCGGTCATCGGCGCCGTGATGCTCTCGGCCGAGGCGGCCAACGTCGCCCTCGAGATCCTCAAACCCGACGACTTCTACAAGCCGGCCCACCAGTCGATCTGGGAGGCGGTCACCGCGCTCTTCGATGGCAATCAGCCGATCGACCCGATCACGGTCGCCGACTGGCTGCGCCGCAAGGAGTTGCTCGACCGCATCGGCGGCGTCGGGTTCATCACCCGGCTGATGGAAGCGGTTCCTTCCACGTCGAATGTCGACTACTACGCCGGGATCGTCGATGAGACGTCGGCCCGTCGCCGCCTGCTCCGCGCCGGTGGTGAGGTCGGGGCACTGGCCCTCAAGGCCGACATGCCCATCGAAGAGGTCCTCGACAGCGCCGAGGCCGAGGTGTTCGCCGTCGCCGAGCGCCGCATGGGTGAGGGCCTGATGGCGATCGGTCCCATGCTCAACGCCACCCTGGAGCGCATCGAAGAACTCGGTCACGGTGGTGGCGATGTCACCGGGGTGCCCACCGGCTTCATCCGGCTCGACCAACTGCTCGCGGGCCTGCATCCCGCCAACCTGGTGGTGATCGCGGCGCGCCCCGGCATGGGCAAGTCGACCCTCGCCCTCAACATCGCCACCCATGTCGCCGCCGAGTTGCCGGTGGCGGTGTTCACCCTGGAAATGAGCCGCGAGGAGATCATCCACCGGCTCCTATCGGCTCTGGCTTCGGTCGATTCGTCGAAGATCAAGACCGGCCAGCTCGACATGGATCAATGGCGCCGCCTCAGCCAGGCATCGTCGAAGCTCTTTGGGCTCAAGCTGTATGTCGATGACGGCGCCGCCCTCACCGTCACCGCCATCAGGGCGAAGTGCCGTCGGCTGAAGCGTCGGGAGGGCCTGGGTCTGGTGATCGTCGACTATCTCCAGCTCATGCAGGGACCACGAAACGTCGAGAACCGCCAGCAGGAGATCGCCGACATCAGCCGGTCGTTGAAGAACCTCGCCCGCGAGTTGCAGGTTCCGGTGATCGCGGTCTCGCAGCTCAACCGCCAGTTGGAGGCCAGGGAGAACAAGCGCCCCCGCCTCGGCGACTTGCGTGAGTCGGGTGCCATCGAACAGGACGCCGACGTCGTCATGTTCATCTACCGCGACGAGCTCTACAACGAGGCGAGCGCCGACACCAAGGGTGTCGCCGAGATCGAGATCGCCAAGCATCGCGCCGGCGCCACCGACCGCTTCCAGTTGGGCTTCGCCGCCGAGTTCAGCCGCTTCAACAACATGACAAGCCGCGCCGCGCCGATGTAGGTCGGCGCCCTGGCGGGCGCGTCAGCCATTGGCAATTGGCAATTGGCAATTGGCCAGATGAACTCGTTCTGGTGCCTGGTACCTGGTACCTGGTGCCTACTTCCAGAACTCGTCCAACGCGTAGGGGTCGAAGTCGAACGACCAGGTCTCGGTGATGCGGTCGTTGGCGGTGTGGTAGACCACGATGCGATTGAAGTCCAGGGTGCGGTCGCCGCGAACGGCCCGTTCGGTCACCAACACGACGGCGTGGTCAGCGGTGGTGAGAAAGTCGTGGATGCCGACGACCTCGATGGTGCCGCCCAGTTCGTCGAACACGCGGTGATAGTGGTCGAGAAAGGCCTGCTTGCCGCGAAAGGTCCCGGCCAGTCGATGCCGCCCCGGCACGTGGTGGACGACGTCATCGGACCACATCGCCACCGCGGCGTCCCAATCGTCGTCGAGCCAAGCCTGGTAGTAGCGGGAGAAGACGTCGGTCACGGGCAAGAAAGGTATCAGGTGTCAGGTATCAGGTACCAGACAAGAGGGCTGTCGAACTCGTCTGGTTCCAGGCTTCCTGCTTCCGAGACCTGACACCTGACACCTGACACCTGGCTCCGGCCTACACATCCTGGCCCAGTTCGGCGACCGCATCACTCGCCACTCCCACCACGTCTTCGAGTCGCTGACGCCGGCCGCGGTTCACCACCAGACGTTCGGCGAGCGAGACCAGAGCGACGAACGTGATGCCCAAGAGGGCGGAAACCACGATGGCGGCGTAGAGCTTCTCGGGGCCGCTGATGTAGTAGTAGGAGAAGGTGAGGAGCGATCGGCCGAGGCCGTCGCCGAGGCCGGCGGGCAACTCGCCGATGATCGCCCCGATCACACTCGCCGTCGCCGAGATCTTGAGCGCGGTGAACACGTAGGGGATGGAGGCGGGCATGCGCAGCTTGGTGAGCACCTGGGTCTCGGAAGCGGCGTAGGAGCGCATCAGTTCCACAGCGGCCGGGTCGGGGGAGCGCAATCCGCGTAGCGAGTTGATCGTCACCGGGAAGAAGGTGAGGTACGCCGAGATGATGGCCACCGAGAACCCGGCGTCGTCGAGACGGAAGGCGCTGACCAGCCACGACGGCCAGGCTCCCGACCCGCCCCAGATCACGATCATCGGGGCGATGGCGATGAGCGGAACCGTTTGCGAGGCGACGACGAACGGCATGATCCCGCGCTCGAGCAGCCGCGAGCGGGCGAACAAGGCCCCGAGTCCGAATCCGGCAAGGCTGCCGATGAAGAAACCCACCGCGG
>CAYYIA010000128.1:1514-5612 GCA_964471875.1 uncultured Acidimicrobiia bacterium | reverse complement strand
TGACGATGAGTTCACCCTGCGGCCGGTGCCGCCACCATGTCCGGAGGAACTCGGCCCGCGGGAATGGACCCGTGAGGAGGGCGAGGGCCTCGAGGCCGTCGAGCGCGGACCAGTCGGTCATCCTTCGATGACCGCGAGATTCCCCACCGGAGCCCCGCCGCCGAGGACTTCGGGAGCGATCACCCCTGCCAACTGCTCGCGCGGGTAGCGAGAGAGGACTCCGAGGTCGGACATCAGCCTGAGGATGGCAACCGTGGCGGCAGCACCGTCACCCGTCCAGCACTTGGCAGCGAAGCCGAGGCCGCCTTCGGGCCAGGCGATCCCGATGCATCCCATGGCGCCTCCCTTGACCACACCGGGAAACCAGCGGGCGATCTGCGCCTCCGGGCGATCCCCGTCGCGAAGAAGCGACGGGAACCGCATGGTCGCCGTGCGAACCCGGGCGAACTCGGGATCGACGCCGACCCGGGAGAACATCCGCGCGAGCCCGACCACGTCGGAGCGTGGTGTGGGCACCCCGCAACCATCCACACCCGTCGGCTCACCCGGGCGGCCCAGATACTCGGCGGCCGCGGCGATGACCTCGTGCTGCAGGGGATGATCGGCGAGGGTGTACTCGAGTGGCCAATCGCGGGCCACGCATGCCCGCAACATGGCGGCGTGCTTGCCGGAGCAGTTGTGAAACACCCGTTCCGGCACGGTGCGGCCCCGCCGCACCCAGATCGCCTCGGCGTCGCCGTGACTCGGGAGGTCTGGTGGGCATCTCAGGTGACCGGCATCGAGGCCCACCTCCAGCAACATCTGCTCGACATGGGCCACATGAATCGGAAAGGCGCTGTGGCTGGCGTCGGCAATGGCCAGTTGCTCGAGACCGAGTGCTGCCCCGTTGGCATCGGTGACCGCCGCCTGAATCGGTTTGAGGGCGGAACGCAGGAAGAAGTCCCTACCCGAGACGTCCCCGCTGGAGGCGATGGTGGCCCCCGCGGCGTCGACGACCGCAACAGCAACCGGGTGTACGGCCTCCACGAGGCCGCTCCGAATCGAGCCGACGATCACTCTCGGGCCAGCAACTCACCCGGATCGGCGAGGCCCTCCCGATACCGACGGGTCAACTCCGCCTGGAGCCGATCGAGAGCGGCGTAGACGATCTTGCGCTGCGTCGAGATCTCGACTTCCACCTCGGCGAGGAACGTGTGGGTATCGCGCACCTCGTCGTCGCTCAGCCCGGGCAGCCGGGAAAGGAAGTCGGACTGCAAGGCTCGGTCGATGAGACGCCTGCCCGGCGACGGGATGTCGGGTACCTCGATGGAGATCGCTCTGCTGGCGAGCCCGGGTTGCGGGGTGTACGCCCCCTCGGAAAGGATTCGGGGCAACGCCTCGAGCAGGGTCTGCTGTTCCTCCCCGGCGCGGCGACGCATCTCGAAGGCAAGGAGATCCATGCGTCCGTGGAGCATGCGCCGGTAATAGGAGAGTTCGACGTCGAGATCGTCGCACATCACCCGGCGCGCCCGCAGCTCATCGAGTCCAACGGCACCGAGGTCGGCGAGGAACCCGGGGTCCTGGATCTGATCGATACGGCGGCGCTTGGTGTCGGTCACAGGATGGAGCGTAGAGGATGCACGAACCGCTCAGGGGCAAACGGCCCGGAGCGAAGGATACGGGTTCACGGCGATGGTGCCACCCGGACGCATCCCGAAATGCAGGTGGTAGGCACCAGGAGCGGCATTCCCGGTGTCGCCGTTGTAGCCGATGACCTGTCCGCGCGACACCCGCTGGCCGTCCACGAGTCCGGGCGCGTACCCATCGAGGTGGGCATAGAAGTACTTGACGCCGTGATCGGCGTACAGATAGGCGACGATCCCACCCAGACTCGAACTGGCCAAGCGCACCACACCATCGCCCACCGCCACCAGGGGAGCCCGGTACACGGCGAACAAGTCGGTTCCCTCATGTTTCCGCGAGCCCCCCGAGCGCGGGGCGCCCCATGAGTTGGTGAACGAGGTCGGCGCCGCCACCGGACAGATGAATCCGGGCGTGATCGACATCGGCACCCCCTCGGAGGGGGCACCCAAGGCCGCGCGAATGGCGTCACGCTGGCGCTGCTCGGCCTCGCGACGGAGCCGCTCTTCTTCTTCCCGGGCACGCTGCTCCGCGAGGGCGATCGAAGCAGCCACATAGTCGGTGTCGGCCTGTTCGAACTCGGCTGCTGCAGCCGCAAAGAGCTCGTTCATCCGGACCACCACGGCGTCGGCCTCCACCCGCAGGTCGGAGAGCCGCTCGGAATCGGCGTCGAGGTCCGCCTGGAGTCGTTCCATCTCGGCCGTCGTCGCCAGGAGGGCGTCGAGTGCCGAGGAGTCGCTGTCGACCGCGAGCGCCAGGACCTCGCGCGCGATGATCGACTGCTGTGCCTCTTCGGGATTGAACACCGCGTTCAGCTCGTCACGCTCGTCGCCGTGCATGTAGGAGCTCACGGCCCGGCCGCGAATCTCGTCACGAAGGTCACGACTCCGGGAGTCGTACAGGTCGATCTGGGAGCGCAGTCTCGCCACCCGGAAGGTGAGTTCCTGGAGTTCGGCATTCAGCGCTTCATACGACGCCACCGCGGAGTCGAGGTCGGCGAGCGCGGCCGCCCGTTCCAGCGCCGCCTGCTCGCGCTCCTGACGCGCCCGTTCGACCTCCTCCTCGTCGATGGAGAAGGCCGGGATCGTGCCCTGGGTGAGGGACACGGCGATGAGTACGGCGAGCGCAATGGCGCGCCGCCGGGGCAGCTTCACAGATGGCATCGTATGGCTGGAACCCGTCATTTCTCGGGATTCCCTTCGGCAGGAACTCGCGCCAAGTGAAAGGGATGGTGGGGGCAAACCGGGTATATGGGGAATCGGTCTCCAGCCTCCAGTCTCCAGTCACCAGTCCGATGCCCGTTACTTGTTGCCAGAGGCGAAGAGCGAAAGGCGCCCGAGTGAATGGGTGCCTGACACCTGACACCTGACACCTGGAGCCAGGTACCCAGTGCCTGGAGACTGGAGACTGGAGACTGGAGACTTCTTACGCTCTACCCTCCCGGCGATGCCCATCCGCTTTCGACCCGATCTCGATCGCATCGAGGCGTATCGGCCGGGGCGAGCCATGGCCGAGGTGGCGGCCTCGTACGGCCTCGACCGCGTGATCAAGCTCGCCTCAAACGAAAGCCCGGAGGGTCCGTTTCCCGAAGTCGCCGAGGCCATCGCCCGAGCGGTGACCGGCCTCAACCGGTATCCCGACAACGCCCGCCCCGATCTCGCCCGGGCACTGGCGCAGTTCCACGATGTCCCGGCAGAACGGATATGGACCGGAAGCGCCAGCAATGAGTTGATGCTCATCACCGGGCTGACGATGACGGCCCCGGGTACGAGCGCGGTGTTCGGTTGGCCCTCGTTCAGCCTGTACGAGATCGCCACGCGAGCCGGTTTCGGAGACGACATCCCGGTGCCCCTCGATGTCGACCATCGCCACGACCTGGGGGCGATGCGCGCTGCGGTTCGCCCCGATACCACGATCGTCTATGTCTGCAACCCGAACAACCCCACGAGCACACACGTCCCGGGGGATGACCTGCAGCGGTTCATCGACTCCTTGCCCGAGGACGTGCTCGTGGTCGTCGACGAGGCGTACGCCGATTTCGCCACGGCCGCCGACTTTCGCTCGATGCTCCCGCTGGCGGCGACGCGCGACAACGTGATGGTCACCCGGACCTTCTCCAAGGTGTACGGACTTGCGGGCTTGCGAGTCGGCTACGCAGTGACCGCCCCGGATTCGATCGCCGCCTTTCGCCGGATCCAGCTCCCCTTCTCCGTGAACGCCCTCGGCGAAGCCGCAGCCATCGAAGCGCTACGGCATCAGGATCGGGTTCGCGAACGCGTCGCCCGCAACGCCGCAGGAGTCGCCCGCCTCACCGCCGCGCTGCGCGCCGCCGGGGTGGAGGTGGCCGACAGCCAGGCGAACTTCGTCTATGCCGGGTTCGGCGAGCGGGCGCCCGACCTCACCGAAGGCCTGCTCCGCGTCGGCTACATCGTCCGCCCCGTTCCCCCCATGGGCTGGCTCCGCATCACCGCAGGGACG
>CAYYIA010000128.1:0-1414 GCA_964471875.1 uncultured Acidimicrobiia bacterium | reverse complement strand
CTACATCGTCCGCCCCGTTCCCCCCATGGGCTGGCTCCGCATCACCGCAGGGACGGACGCGGAGATCGAGGGGTTCCTGGAGGCGTTGGGGAAGCTGCTGTAAGGCTGCCCGCCGCCCGCTCCCCGCTGCCCGCCAAACCCCCGGGCATCCACTCACCACCCTCACGACCCTGGTTCGGTAGCGGGAAGCGGGAAGCCGGTAGCGGGAAGCCGCCGCCAGGCGGCTGACCTACGAGAGCACCGTCAGTATCGACCAGAAGGCCGCGGCAGCGAGCAGGGCGCCGTCGAAGTAGGACAGGCTTCCGGGGATCGGGCCCTGGACGAAGAACCCTCCGGCTCGCAGCAGGGTGCCGAGGTTGCGTCCCGCAACGAGGGCAATGGCGGCGGCCACCGATGCGCCGATGGCGGCCAGCAGGTCCGGTGCCCAGAGAGCGCCCCCGACCGCGCCGGAGAGCACGGCGCCGACGATGAGTGCGACCAACGGATCGAGGATCGGCATCTCCGATCGATCCGAGAACCACGATACGACGACGGCCACGGTGAGCACGAAGAGAAACACCAGGGTCTCGTCCCGGGACCGCAGGCGCAGCAACACGGTGGCCGACGTGCCGGCAGCTGCGACGAGGGCGACCGTCGCTCCGGCGGCGAACGAGTCGATCGGCCGGAGGATCGGCCGGAAGACGCTGGCGATGAGCACGAGGAGCACGGCTCCGATGGTGGAGGCCGCCATCCCGAATGGTCCAAAACGGAACGAGGCGATCGCCGCACCACCGATGGCGAGGAGAATCACGGCATTCGCCATCGGAAGGCTGCGTCGGTCGGTGGCACCGGTGAGATCCAACGCCCACACCGACGACACGAACACCACGATCACGGTGAACCACTCCAGCGAGATGGCGTTGCCGGCGAACAACAGGGCGAAGGTGAGAAGCACCAGCGCTGCTTCGATCCCGATCGGGGACCGCACCACGAGCGCACCGCCCGACACGGGCGGAATCACCGCCACTTCGGCGCCGGGTCCCACGGGGGCATCCAGTCCGACGCGATTGCCGTCCACCCACACCTGGGCGGTCTGCAGGGCGCGGCCGAAGTCCACACCGAATCGGGCCGTGGCGGTTCCGAGCACCTCGCTGACCGTGGCACCCTCGATCTCGGTGGAGGCGGTGCCTGCCAGTTCTCGAAGGTTGGCGAAGAGACGAAGCCGCGCCATCAGTCGGCCACCGATTCGATCGTTCCGATGATGACGGGCTTGCCGTCCGGCCGCACGGACTCGAAGGCGAAAGCAGATCCCGAGCGCCACACCGTGGTGGCAATGTCACTCCCCGGTATCACCATGTCGGTGAAGCGGACCGCGAGTCGGCGGATCCGGGTCGGGTCGCCGGCGGCGACATGTTCGACGAGGCCCCCCGCCACC
>CAYYIA010000127.1:1232-5639 GCA_964471875.1 uncultured Acidimicrobiia bacterium | reverse complement strand
GCTTGAGGGCGGTCAGGGCCTCCAGCGCCTCGGCGCCCGAGTGGGCGGCGATGACCCGGTAGTCGGCGGCGTAACGGGCCCGCAGGTCGCGTTGCACGGCATCGAGCACCTGGGGGTCGTCGTCGACCGTGAGAATCGCCGGTCTTGCCAATGCCCCTCCTCGGTCGGGGGATCGTACGCCACTTGACTCTCCCCGGCGGCTGCGACCGGGTAGCCTTGCGCGATCGTTCCGAGGAGGGGTTGCATGCACAGAACGGTGATCCTGGCGTTCGCATTCGTCGCGGCATGCGGCGGCAACGCCGACACCAGCACCACGAGTGCTGATTCGTCGACGACGACGGCGGCTGCCACCACCACGACCGCGGCAGCGACCACCACCACCGGGGCTGCCACGACGACGGCGGCTGGTGCCGCGCTGGTCGAGGCCGACGGCGTCTACACGATCAACTGGGATGCCCTCCAAGGGCCGGTCTTCTTCGCTCCGCCGGGCGGCGGCGCCGATCCCTTCTTCCATGTCCACACCACGCCGGCCGCGGACGGCTTCTTCTTCGGTGTCGAGGCATACACCGTGTACGGGACGGCGTGGACCGGCCAACTCGGCGAGTTCACCGTCGACTGCACCCCGGCTGGTTCGGGCATCTGCGTCCACTTCGACCCGGATGGTCCCGGTCCGATGCCGGACCTCGGTGCCGACTTCATGGTCACCGGCGATGTCGAGATCATCCAGGCGGATGCCGAGGGCTTTGTCGCCATCTTCTCGAATGTCGCCTTCAGCGATGGGAGCACTATCCCGGGTCCGTTTACCGTGACCGGGTGACCTCGCCGGCGGATCCGACCTTTGCCGACATCGTCGCGGCGCGTGCGCGCATCGCCGGACTGGCCCGCGCCACTCCGTTGATCCCGGCGTCGGAGCTGGGCAGCGTGTCCCTCAAGGTGGAAAGCCTTCAGGAGACCGGTTCGTTCAAGGTACGCGGGGCCGCCAACGCGCTCCTTCTTCTGAACGGTGCCCAACGCGCTGCCGGGGTGGTGGCCGTGTCGTCCGGCAATCACGGGCGGGCGGTGGCCTTCGTGGCTCGGTCCCTTGGCATTGCCGCCACGGTGTGTGTTTCGGTGCGCGTGCCTGCGACCAAGGTCGAGGCGATTGCCGCCCTCGGGGCGAAGGTGGTGGTGGGGGGACCCGGTCAGGACGAAGCCGAGGCCGCCGCACGTCGGCTTGTTGACGAGACCGGGGCCACCTTTATCCATCCCTTCGACGATCCTCACGTGATCGCCGGTCAGGGCACCATCGGCTGCGAAGTCGTGGAGGCTGCTCCGGACACGCGCCTCCTCGTGGTGCCCCTCTCCGGGGGTGGGCTCATCTCCGGTGTGGCCTCGGCTGCAAAGGCGATACGGCCCGGAATCAGGGTCATTGGGGTCAGCCAGGACCGCGGTCCCGCCATGCACGACTCGCTCGAGGCTGGACGGCTCACCGAGGTGGTGGAAGAGGACACCCTGGCCGATGCCCTTGCCGGTGGTCTCGGACCCGAGAATCACCACACGCTGCACCTGTGTCGCGACCTCCTCGACGGTGTGGTGCTGGTGTCCGAGGGCGAGATCGCCCAGGCGATGCGCCACCTCCGCCATCGGCACGGGCTTCGCGTCGAGGGCGGGGGAGCCGTCGGCATCGCCGCGCTCCTTGCAGGCAAGGTCGAGACCACCGCACCAACGGTCGTCGTGATCAGCGGAGGGAATGTGGGGGACAGCACCTGGGAGCGCGTCACGGGGTGATCCGGTGCCCGTTGTGTGGCTGGTAACCGGGTTCCGGTTACCGGGTGCCGGATCAGCGACCTTCAGTTTCGCCATCGGGCAACGGGGCAACGGGTACCGGGTAACTCACCTAGAGTCCCCTCCCCATGTCCCTCCTCGACCGACTGGTCGCTTCCGGCAAGACCGCCCTCCACATCGGCGGGGAGTGGGTGCCTGCTGCCGACGGGGGGACGTTTCCGGTGTTCGACCCCGCCACCGAGGAGCCCATCGCCGCGGTGGCCAACGGTTCGGAGATCGATGTGGTCTCCGCGATCGGAGCCGCTCACGATGCGTTCCCCGCCTGGTCCGAGGCGGCACCACGGGTGCGCGGCGAGATCCTGCGCCGGGTGTTCGAACTGCTCGTCGAGCGCGAACGGGACTTCGCCGAACTCATCACCCGGGAGAACGGCAAGGCGCTGTCCGACTCGCTCGGGGAGATGCGGTATGGCGCCGAGTTCTTCCGCTGGTTCTCCGAGGAGGCGGTGCGCAACCGGGGCGAGGTGTATCGCTCGCCCGCGGGTGACAAGCGGATCTTCGTGGTGAACCAGCCCGTCGGGGTGTCGCTTCTGGTGACGCCGTGGAACTTCCCGATCGCCATGGGCACGCGCAAGATCGCACCTGCGCTGGCGGCGGGCTGCACCGTGGTGCTCAAGCCGGCTTCCGACACCCCGCTTGCCGCCCTGGCGCTCGCCGATGTGTTTGTCGAGGCCGGATGCCCTCCCGGCGTGGTCAACGTGGTGCCGGCCCGCCGCTCGGGCCCGGTGGTCGCCGCGGCGGTGAGCGATCCCCGGGTGCGCAAGTTGTCGTTCACCGGGTCCACCGAGGTGGGCAAGACCCTGCTCGGTCTCGCTGCCAAGCGAGTGCTCAACGTGTCGATGGAGCTGGGCGGCAATGCCCCGTTCCTGGTGCTCGCCGATGCCGACCTGGACGCCGCCGTTGCCGGTGCGATGCAGGCGAAGATGCGCAACGCCGGAGAAGCCTGCACTGCGGCGAACCGCTTCTATGTGGCGGCGCCGGTGGTCGACGAATTCGCCGATCGCCTCTCGGCAGCCATGGCCGCGCTTCGGGTGGGGCCGGGTATGGAGCCGGGCGTCGATGTCGGTCCGCTCATCAACGCCGACACCCGAGACAAGGTGGCGGCACTGGTGGGCGAGGCAGCGGGCGGCGCGACTGTGCTCACGGGCGGATCCGCACCTCCCGGCAAGGGCTACTTCTATTCGCCCACCGTGATCAAGGACGTGGCACGCGGCGCCGGGATCCTCACCACCGAGATCTTTGGGCCGGTGGCTCCCATCGTGCGATTCGACGACGTCGAAGATGCGATCACTCAGGCGAACGACACCGAAACCGGGTTGGTGGCCTACCTCTACACGGGCGATGAGCGAACCGGTCTGAAGGTGGCGGAGCGTCTCGACACCGGGATGGTGGGGCTCAACCGAGGCCTGATCTCCGATCCTTCGGCACCGTTCGGAGGGGTCAAGGAGTCGGGTCTGGGGCGTGAGGGCTCCCACCACGGCATCCACGAGTTCCTCGAACCCAAGTACGTCGGCACCAACTGGTAGCGGTGCCGACAGGTGCATCTCGGCAGGGATGCAACAATCCGCAATCCGCCGGGGTTCACATGCCAATGCACGAAACCGCAGTTCCTCACCGCTCCCTCGTCGTCTTCTCCCTGGCGACGGTCTATGTCGTGTGGGGTTCGACCTACCTGGCGCTGCGGTACGGACTCGAAGGGTTTCCGCCATTCCTCATGGGAGGGATCCGGCTGCTCGTCGCCGGTGCCGCCCTCTATCTGATCGCACGCGCCCGGGGGAGCGCGACCCCCACCGGCATCGAATGGCGCAATGCGGCACTCACCGGGACGATCCTGTTCATCGGCGGCCTCGGGTTCGTGACGATCGCCGAGGACAACGGCGTGGGGTCGGGATTGGTGGCGTCGGCGGTTGCGGTCATGCCGCTGTGGGCGGCTCTGTGGAGCGGGTTGTTCGGGAGGTGGCCGAATCGCCTGGAGTGGATCGGCCTCGCGGTCGGTCTCGCCGGGGTGGCGATGTTGAGTCGGGAGGGCGACTTCCAGGGATCTCCGCTCGGCACCGTGCTCATGGTGCTGTCACCGCTCATGTGGGCGTTCGGGTCGGTGATCACCTCGCGGCTGCGCCACCCGAAGGGCCTGATGGGGTCGGCAGCGCAGATGCTCGGCGGAGGCATATCGCTCACCGTGGTCGGCATGGTGCGTGGAGAGCGCATCGTCGGCACGCCGGGGCTGCGTGCCTGGCTGGCATTGGCGTATCTGGCGGTGTTCGGATCGTTGGTCGCCTACACCGCCTATGCCTACTTGCTGGCCCACACCCGGCCGGCGGTGGCCACGTCGTACGCCTACGTGAATCCGGTCGTTGCCGTGCTGCTCGGAGTCTCGCTCGGGGACGAGGTGATCGGGGGATGGACCTATGCCGGGCTGCCCATCATCCTCCTCGGGGTTGCCCTGGTCGGCCTCGCCCAGATGCGGCGTAGCCCGGTGAAAGCGAGTCCCTAGCCGCGGGCGAAGATCAGTTGGAACTCCATGATCCCGTCGTCGTCGACGGAGAGCACCACGATCGCCTCGGGCTGATCGATGTCGTAGTCGGC
>CAYYIA010000127.1:0-1132 GCA_964471875.1 uncultured Acidimicrobiia bacterium | reverse complement strand
GGCGGTCACATCGACCACCACCTCGACCTTCGTCACCGAGCCATCGACGATCACCAGGGATCCGATGACCTGGTCCGACCGCCCGGCCGCCGTCGTGAAGCCGACGTTGGCCAACTCCTCCTCCACCCGGTATCCGGCAAACGAGCCTGTGTCGACCACCCAGGTTCCCGCCAGGCCGTCACTCTGCATCGAGGTGGTGGTCTGGACCTCCGCACCGGTGGTGGTAGTGCTGGTGCTCAGGGACTCCACGGCGTCGTCGAGGCTCACCGGGGCGGGGGCGTCGGAACGGAGCAAGAACCACCACGCCCCGAAGGCGGTGAGGGCGAGGACGGCGACGGTGCAACCGATGACGATGAGGATCTTGGTGCGCCGGGACATGGGCAGAGATGGTGCCACACCCCGGGAGCCAAACCGATGAAGGCAGGATGAGAATCACAGGAATGTGGCGATGGCGGCGCGAACCGCCTCACGGTGCGCATCGTCCTCGTACCGGGTCCGGGGCCAGAAGAACCCACGCAACCCGTCGCCGCGGGTGCGGGGCACGATGTGGGCGTGGAGATGGGGAACCGACTGGCTCACCACATTGTTCATGGCTACGAAGGTGCCCTGGGAACCCGTTCCGAGTCGCACCGCCCGGGCCACCCTGGTCAACGCCCCCCAAAAGGCCTCGCCAGCGTCGGCGGTCACATCCTCCACCGTGGCCGCGTGCGTGCGAGGGATGAGCAGGGTGTGGCCGGGAAAGAGGGGAGCATGGTCGAGAAACCCTGTGACCCACTCGGTTTGCAGCACGATCGCCGCCGGGCGGGTGCCGGCTGCGATCTCACAAAAGGCGCACGCGGTCATCGTCGACCGACAGTACCGGCCTGCTCGCCCGGGAAGGACCCATGACTCCCGGGCGCCAATATCATCCCCGCATGAACCCCGGTGCGCCGACGGCTCTGCGGCGCCTCCTCTCGTGGCTGCCCGCCGTCGTCCTGTCGGCGGTGGCGGTGTTCGGTGGGGCGGTCGCCTTCGGCTCGGTGACCCGGTCCGACCTGGCTGCTGCCGAAGCAGCGGAGGATCTCGCCAGCAAGAACCTCGCCGCAGCACGCGCCGCCCTCCGGGACGCCCTCGACATCCAGGCCCGTCTCAC
>CAYYIA010000126.1:0-5647 GCA_964471875.1 uncultured Acidimicrobiia bacterium | reverse complement strand
AAGGGGCGCCGCAGGCTCCGAGCTCGACGACGTCAATTGCCCCTCGGGACCCCTGACCTCACCGGCACGTCGACTGTCGCCACCTGACACCCACCCTCTCCCCTCTACCATCCCCTTCCCATGCCCGTCGACATCGATATCGCCAAGGTTGCTCGTCTTGCCCGCATCGGCCTGACGCCCGACGAGATGGCCCACTACGGAACCCAGCTCGAAGGGATCCTGGAGCACGCCGCCCGCGTGCAGGCGTTGCCCACCGACGGTGTGGCGCCGACTTCACATCCGTTGCCGATGGTCAACAACCTGCGTTCCGACGAGGTCGAGCCGACGCTCGATCGTGAGGAAGTGCTGGCGCAGGCACCCGATCGTGAGGGGCCGTACTTCCGCGTCCCGCCGTTCCTGGAGGACTGAGTGGACCCGGCTGACCTTTCCATCGCCGAGGCCGGGGCGCGGTTGCGCTCGAGTGATCTCACCGCGGTCGATCTGCTTGCCGCGGTGCGGCGGCGCGCTTCGATGACCGAGGCGATCCTGCACGCCTATCTCACCATCGACCACGACGGCGCCCGGGCCGCCGCCGAGGCCGCTGATGCGGCCTTTGCCCGCGGCGAGGACCGCGGTCCGCTGCAGGGCATCCCCATCGCCCTCAAGGACAACATGGTGACCCGGGGGATCGAGACGACGTGCTCGTCACGCATCCTCGCCGGGTACAAGCCTCCCTACGACGCCACCGTGGTGGAGCGGCTCAAAGCCGACGGCGCGGTGATCTTCGGCAAGACCAACCTCGACGAGTTCGCCATGGGGTCGTCGACCGAGAACTCGGCGTACGGGCCGACGCGCAACCCGTGGGATCCCGATCGGGTGCCGGGTGGCTCGAGTGGTGGATCGGCGGCAGCGGTGTCGGTGGGCTCCGCGTTCGGCGCTCTCGGTTCGGACACCGGTGGTTCGATCCGTCAGCCGGGATCGCTCACCGGCACGGTGGGGATGAAGCCGACCTACGGATTGGTGAGCCGCTACGGGTTGATCGCCTTCGCCTCGTCGCTCGATCAGATCGGACCGATCACCCGAACGGTGGGTGACGCGGTGACGATGTTCGAAGCCATCGCCGGCCACGACCCCTCCGATGCCACCTCGTACCGGGGGGCGGTGCCGGAGGTGCGGTCCACACTCGAGGCTGGGGTGAAGGGGTTGCGCATCGGAGTGGTGCGCGAGTTGTCCGGCGCAGGCACGGCTCCCGATGTCGCCGCCTCGTTCCAGGCCACCCTCCACGCCCTCGCTGCGGCCGGGGCGACGATCAAGGAGTTGTCGCTGCCGAGCACCGAGTACGCCCTGAGCGCCTACTACCTGATCGCCCCCGCGGAGTGCTCGGCCAACCTGGCGCGCTTCGATGGGGTGCGCTACGGACCGCGTATCGCCGGTCGCAATGTCGAGGAGTCGATGTCGGCGACGCGGCGCGACGGATTCGGTCCCGAGGTGACCCGGCGCATTCTCCTCGGCACCTATGCCCTCAGTGCCGGCTACTACGACGCCTTCTATGGACAGGCGCAGAAGGTGAGAACTCTCGTGATCGAGGACTTCCGCCGCGCCTATGCCGAGTGCGACGTCATGGTCACCCCCACGAGTCCCACCACGGCGTTCCTGGTGGGGGAGAAGGCGGACGATCCGCTGGCGATGTACCTCAGCGACATCTGCACCATCCCGTCCAACCTCTCCGGGGATCCGGCGATCTCGGTGCCGTCGGGTCTCGACTCCCTCGGTCTGCCCATCGGGTTCCAGGTGCTGGCCCCAGCCCTCGGTGAGGCGACGATGTTCCGGGTGGCCCGCGCCGTCGAGCAGTCGAGCGGGTTCACGGCGCGTCCGGCCCTGGCCTCCTCGAAGGGGGCGGCATGACCTGGGAAGCCGTGATCGGCATCGAGACCCACGTCGAGTTGCGCACCAGGTCGAAGATGTTCTGCGGGTGTCCCACCGACTTCGGAGCCGAGCCCAACACCAACGTGTGCCCCGTGTGCCTGGGACTGCCGGGAGCACTCCCGGTGCCCAACGAGACCGCGATCCGTTGGACGATGGCGCTGGGACTCGCATTGGGGTCGTCGATCGCACCGCAGTCGGTGTTCCATCGCAAGAACTACTTCTACGCGGATCTGCCGAAGAACTACCAGATCTCGCAGTACGACCACCCGCTCTGCGCCGGCGGCCATCTCGAGGTCGATGCCGGAGCCGGAGTCCGCAGTATCGGGATCACCCGGGTCCATCTCGAAGAGGACACCGGCAAGAGCACCCACCTCGGCGGGGGTGGTCGCATCCACGATGCCGATGCCACATTGTTGGACTTCAATCGCTGCGGCATCCCGCTGATGGAGGTGGTGTCCGAACCCGACATCCGCACTCCCGACGAGGCCCGCGCCTACGGCCACGAGTTGCGCGAGATCGTGCTCGCCCTCGGCATCTCCGACGCCCGACTCGAAGAGGGGTCGATGCGCTTCGACGCCAACGTATCGCTGCGGAAGGCGGGTACCACGGCCTTCGGCACCAAGGTCGAGGTGAAGAACATGAACCCGCTGCGCTCGCTCCAGCGCGCCCTCGCCTATGAGATCGAGCGTCAGGCGAAGCTGCTCGACGGCGGCGGCGCGGTGTCCCAGGAGACCCGGCATTGGGACGAGGAGGCGGGACGCACCGGTGCCGGCCGCTCCAAGGAGGAGACCAGCGACTATCGCTACTTCACCGAGCCCGATCTGGTGCCCCTCGCCATCGACGCCGCCACCATCGAAGGCATTCGCGCCGGGCTGCCCGAACTTCCTGCGGCGCGTTTCGCCCGGTATGTGGCCGGCGGAGTCGAGGACGGTGCCGCCCGCACCCTGGTGGGGAGCCCCCTGCGCGACCTGTATGAGTCGACGGTGGCGCTGGGGGCCTCGCCACGATCGGTGGCCAACTGGGTGACCGGCGAGATCACTGCCCACCTCAACCGCACCGCCGATCCGTCGGGCCTCGCCATCGACGCGGCGGGTCTCGCCGAACTGGTGCGGATGGTCGACGGGAACGAACTGTCGTCCACGGCGGCCAAGGACGTGCTGACGGCGGTCCTGGCGGGCGACGGCACACCTCGCGCCATCGCCGAGCAGCGCGACCTGCTTCAGGTCACCGACGAGAGGGCCATCACCACCCTGGTGGATGCGGTGCTGGCCGACCATCCCGGCGAAGTGGCACGCATCGTCGCCGGCGAGGAGAAGCTCATCGGGTTCCTCGTCGGCAAGGTGATGCGCGCCGGTGGGGGCAAGGCCGATCCCAAGGTAGTCGATCGCCTGGTGCGGTCCCGGACCTCACGGTGACCGCACCTGCGGCCGTGATCTTCGATTGCGATGGGGTGCTCGTCGACTCCGAGCCGCACTCGGTGTCATCGTGGCTGGCGGTGCTCGGTCCCCTCGGCCATCCGGCCACCGCCGCCGACATCGAGGCGTGCATCGGCCTCGGCTACGGACCCACCCGCGATGCGCTGACCCGCCTTGGTCCCCTGCCGAGTCACGAAGCGCTGTGGCCCCAACTGCTCGCCGCCCTCGGCGACTCGTACCGCCGCGGGTTGGTGCGCTTCGAGGACGCCATGGCATCCCTGGCGGCCTGCCGGGATGCCGGAGTCCCCACCGCGGTGGCCACCGCCAGCCCCCGTGCCCGCCTCCACGTCACGCTGTTCAGCGCAGGCCTGTCCTTCGACGTGTCGGTGGCTGGTGACGAAGTGGATCACCCCAAACCCGCCCCCGACGTCTACTTGCGAGCCGCTGAATTGCTCGGTGTCGATCCGGAGCAGTGTGTCGCGGTAGAAGACACCCCGATCGGTGCCCGGGCCGCACTCGCCGCCGGCATGAGGACCGTGGCAGTGGTGAGGCGCGAGGAGGATCGCGCCGCGTTGCTCGAGACGGGAGCCGTGGTGGTGGAGGTGATCACGGAGGACGTGCTGGGGATCTGACCGTCGCCCGTCGCCCGTTACCAGTTACCCCTTGCCCGTTGCCCGTGTCTTAGCTGTCTGCTCTCAGCTCACCCCCCACCGACGAGGCTGCGCCTCGTCGACTCCCCCACAAGGGGGGAGTGATCGTCCGAATCGGGCGTCGGGCGTCGGGCATCCGGCACCCGGCACCCGGTACCCGGCACCCGACCTTCTACCATTCCCTCCTCATGCACTACTTCGTGACCGGGGCCACCGGGTTCTTGGGCGGCTATGTCACCGCCCAGTTGCTCGAGGGTGGTCATGCGGTGACGGCGCTGGTGGATGATCGCGACCAGGCTCGAGACATCGCCGAATACGGGGTGCGGCCCCATCTCGCCGCCATCACCGACAAGGAGGCGCTGCGCCGCGGGCTGCGTCAGGTGGACGGGGTGTTCCACATCGCCGGGCACCGGATCGGCTTTCGCGAGCGCAAGACGGCCGAGGCGATCAACGTGGCGGGCACCCGCAACGTCCTCGAGCTGGTCCGGGAACACGGCATCCACCGGGCGGTGGTGACCTCGACGATCTCGGTGTTCTCCGACACCAAGGGCCAGGTGGTCGACGAGTCGTTCCGCTTCACCGGGGAGCACATCACCACCTACGACCGCATCAAGGCGGCGGTGCACTACGACGTGGCGCTGCCGATGATGGAGAAGGGGCTGCCGGCGATCCTGCTCATGCCCGGGGTGATCTATGGCCCCCGCGACACCAGCCTCATGGCGGATGTGCTCATGAAGTACCTCGTGGGCCGCACTCGCTTCATCTCGGCGGCCACTGCCTACTGCTGGGCCCACGTGGAGGATGTCGCCCGGGCTCACCTCCAGGCGATGCAGTTCGGCAAGCCGGGGGAGTCGTACATCGTCGGTGGCGATCCCCACCCGGTGCGCGAGGTCCTCACCCGTGCCGGCACCCTGGTTGGTCGCCGCATGCCCCCGATTCCGCTGCCTCGCTGGTCGGTGGTGCCGGTTGCCACGCTCGCCCGTGGTCTGGCCGCGGTGCTTCCGGCCATGCGTCCGACCGCCGACCGGCTCCGGGTGGCCACCGGGGTCACCTACCTCGCCTCCGATGCCAAGGCACGGGCGGAGTTAGGGTTCGCCCCCCGAACCATCGATGATGGACTCCCCGCCACCGTGGAGTGGTTGCTGCGCGATCGTTTTGAAACCGTCGACTAGAAAGGGCGCCATGTCTGTCGGTTCTCGTGACAATCTGACCCGCGACGAGGCGGCCCGCCGGTTCGGCCAGGTGTCCCAGGTGTCGTACCACCTCGACCTCGACCTCGAGGCGGGGGCGAAGACCTACCGCGGCGACATCACCATCGAGTTCCATCACACGGGTGGCGACACGTTTCTCGAGTGGCTCGGCGGGCAGATCGACCGGTTCGAGATCAACGGGGCGGCCATCGATCCCGTGTGGGACGGCTATCGCATCAGCCTTGCGGGGGCGCTGTTGCAGCGGGAGAACCGGATTCGGATCGCCTATCAGCGCCCGTACGACAAGACGGGCGAGGGTTTTCACCACTTCATCGACAACGAAGACGGACGCGAGTACCTCTACACCCAGTTCGAGCCCTACTCGGCGCACCGGCTGTTCCCCTGTTTCGACCAGCCCGACCTCAAGGCGACCTACGAGATCGGGGTGACCGCTCCCGACGAGTGGGTGGTCACCGGGCCATCTCGG
>CAYYIA010000125.1:0-5650 GCA_964471875.1 uncultured Acidimicrobiia bacterium | reverse complement strand
ATGTCGGCGTCGGCGAACACGATGTTCGGCGACTTGCCCCCGAGCTCCATGACGGTCTTCACGTTGTTGCGTGCCGCCATCTCCATGATGCGCCGGCCCACCACCGTCGAACCGGTGAAGTAGATGGCGTCGAACCCGGGGTGGGTGGCGAAGAGATCGCCGATGCCGCTCCCCCGTCCGGTGACCACGTTGAACACGCCGGGCGGCAGCCCGGCATCGACACACAGCTCGGCGAACTTCAGCATGGTGATCGGCGCCTCACTCGAGGGCTTCACCACGACCGAGTTGCCCGCGGCCAGCGCCGGAGCGATGGTGCGACTTCCGATCCACAGCGGCCCGTTCCAGGGAACGATGTGACCGGTGACCCCGATCGGCTCGCGCAGGGTGTAGCTGAGGAATCGTCCCGGGGTGACGAAGCTATCGCCACGAATCTTGTCGGCCATGCCGGCGTAGTACTCGAAGCGCCGGGCGACGACGTCGTGCATCGTCCACATCCCGGTGCCCATCGACTCACCGAGATTCAGCCCGTCGAGGTGGGCGAACTCCTCGGCGCGGGCCTTGATCGTCTCGGCGATGCGGAACAACACCTGGGTGCGCACCCGAGGATGGGTCTCCCGCCACACCGCCAGGCCCTGGCGTGCCGAAGCCACGGCCTTGTCGAGGTCGGCGGCGGTGCCGTCGGGAATGGTGGCCAACGGCTCGGCAGTGGCCGGGTTGACCACCTCGAGTCGTGCTCCGCTCCCGTGGTGCCACTCGCCACCGATGTACATGGCGAGGTCCATGGTTGTCATGGTCGTACTCCCTTCGGCTGCGCCGATTCGTGCAGGGGCGCGCCTAGGTGGACATCAGCGATTCGGCCGATGTCCACCTAGGTCGCCCCGCCGCCTTCGCGATAGAACTTGACCCACTTGATGATGTCGTCGACGTCCGCCGACATCTCCATCAGCCCGACGTGCTCCTGATAGAGCGCCGGATCCATCTGTTCTTTGATCTCTGGTTCGAGGACGTGATACACAGGGAGTCCCAACGGGACCCCGGCCAATGGACCTGCCCAGGTCGGATCGCCCCGGGTGACGGTCTCGGCAAAGAGACCGGCACTGTTGGAGTCGGGTTGGCCGAGAATCACGATCATCTCGCCCGTTCCCTTCTCCTCCGCAAGACGACTCACGTTCGCCTGATCATCCAGGTCCATGGCACCGCCGGCAGTTCAGACAAAGCACTGCGTGACGCTGAAGACGACACTCGCCCCGGCCGATTCCGCCAGCAGCTTGAGGCTGGGTCCGTTGACCCCCTCACGCTCGCCGATGGCTACGACCTGCTTGCCCTTCAGTTCCATGGAGTGATGCACCTCCTCTCTCAACTGGTCGGTTTCGAACCCGGCTCGACGATGAACGAGACCCCATCCACGAGTTGCGTCATGCGCCCCAGGAACAGGCTCCCCTTCGCCACGATCATCGCACGAGACAACTCGCCCCGAGCCATGGCGGCGTGGGCGTGACCCAGGTAGGGCACCCCGGCAGGGATGTGTCCCTGGGTCGGGGCGAACCCGGGCATCCCGTGGCGGGCGGTGAACTCGTCGATCTCGCCTCGTGAGATCTCGCCGCGCAGGACCGCCATCGCGGCGAGCGTCCGGTAGTTGGTGCGGGGGACGTCCCCGCTGTCGCCCGGTTCGGTGATCTCGGGGTTGTGCATCTCCACGGCATAGCGGCCGATGTCGGTCATCCTCATGCCGGCGCGGTCGAGGGGATCGATGACCAGTGCCTGATAGATCGCCTGCGGTGACGATCCGGCGCCGATGGGGTGCTTGCCGGTGAGATCGAGACGGAGCCGCATCCCGGTGCCGTCATCGGGACCGACGACGAACGCCATGGCCCCGAGGCAGTCCTCCATCACCGGGTAGCCATTGCGCAGATGCGCCCGGAACTTCATCCCCATCTTCGCCTGCGACCCGCCTCCGAGCACCACCACGTAGCGGTGGAGACCGGCCTTGACCATCGCCGCCGCGGTGATGAGAGCGTGGACCGGTGCCGAGCAGAAGGCCTTGATGTCGTACCCGGTGGCGTTGATGCAACCCACCACCTCGCCAACGGCCTTGGAGAGGCTGCCCCCGCCGCGCTGGTAGCGGTCCCCGACCGCCTCCTCGCCGGTGTTGAGCAGGTAGTCGACCCCGGTGGGATCGAGACCCTGCGCCGCCAGCACTCCGGCCACGGCGAGGACCGCCGTCGCCTTGCAGGCCAGGTTCTCGAAGAGCACATGGGCGTCGAGAGACGCATCCTGTTCGTGCACCGCCTTGAGGAAGCCGGCGACGCGCCCTTCGTGATAGAGGGGCATTCCGCTTCCGGCGGCGACCAGAGCCTCGAACTCGGCCGCGGGCGTCGCCACCACGCGATCATGCCGAAGGGGAAAGACCCCTTCGAGGGCGGCACGCGCCGCCGCGGCGAGCCCCTCGTCGATGGCGAGGAGGTCGAACTCGTCGGAGAGCTTCATCAATCCGTAGAGCGCCGCCTGCGGGATCATCCGCCCGAACGCCCCCACCGGCGAGGCACCGGCGACCGGGTGCTCGGTCCAGGGACGGGGAATCGCCGCCAGGTCGTCCGGCGTCAGGTTGCCGATGAAGGTCTGATTCGGCGGATAGGCGACGACCTCATCCCAGGACCGCAGCGCCGCAGTCAGCTCGTCGAGCAGTTCGGGATGGGCCTCGAGCTCGCGGGTCGGCTTCGACCCATAGCGGACGAAGTCCGGGCCGTGGGCTAGGACGTAGTGCGAGGCGAGGATGGCGGGCTCGGGCATGTTCTGGTCTACCAGTCCGGGAAGATCTGCGCATCGGGAATCGCGGTGGCCACGGCGTTGAGTGCCTTGCGCACCTGACGCTTGCGCCAGGCGAACTCGTCCTCCGCGCTCCGGGTGGGGTCACCCAGGGTGTGCGGGATCAGTCCGGAAGCGAGGATGCGATTGGCCCCAGCCACCTTCGCCATCGAGGTCATGGCGGTGACCATCGCCGCCGGGATCCCCTGCTTTTCGATCATCTTGGCAAGCGTTGCCCCGCAACGCGTTCCCGTCCCTCACGTACTGGTGGCGATGACCGCCTGCACCCCGTCGGCCACGAGTTGTTTGGCGATCTCCTCGCCCATTCGCTCGGCATGGGCCACCGTGGTGCCGGTTCCGGTGGTGACGTAGAAGTACTCGTGCACCCCCCCGATGACGCCCTCGGCGGCAAGTGCCCGCAGCGCATCGATCGGCACCATGCGATCGGGATCGGCATCCACCCACTGCGAGTCGTAGCCGGCGTGGATGGAGCGGAAGGCAGGTCCGCTGTTGCGTTCGAGCATCGCCAGCGGGTATCGAGCCCAGCGGGTGGCGCTGGACGACTCGATGCGATCGGGGTTGTCCTCGGGAACCACGCCCCCTTCGGTGATGAGCGCGACGATCGCCTTGGACAGATCGACCACGGGAGGAGCCGGCGGCACCGGTTCGGCCTGCTTGGGCAGCGCCACCTCGGTGACGTACGGCTCGCCACGCAGTTTGGCGACGAGCATGGCCACGGCGCGCGGCCCGGCGGGGGTGTCGGCGACCCACGACCTGCGAAAGCCCATCGGAATGCGACCCTCGTCGGCCGCAGGCCGCAGACCCTCGTGGCGCGCCAGGCGCAGTCCCACTTCGGCAAGACCTGACAGCGAGGCCTGCATGCTCCCGGCGGAGTCGCCGGTGGCCATCATCACCACCCGGCTTCGGTACACGTCGACCGCCGGGGCCTCGGGGAACATCCCGGTGATGGCCGGGATCCCGAGCCGCTCCTTCACCGCGGCACACACCGCGGCGCACGCCAGTCCGTAGCGGCCGGCGTTGAAGGCGGGACCGGCGATGAACAGGTCCGGAGCGGCCGCGGCCACCGCGGCCACCACGGCATCGGTGTTCGCCTCGGGGTCGGCGTGGAAGGCGTTGTCCCCGCACACCAGCGTGGTGGTGATCGTGGCCCGGTCCCCAAAGGCGATCTGCAGTGCCCGTCCCGGACCCACCGCACCCTGGCGAACCTCGAACGGAGCATCCGCCTTGTCCTCGCCCCCGATCCCAGCGAAGAACTGGTTGAGGTAATGAGCGACTCGCAGCGTCATGGGTGGGCTCCTGTTGGGTACCGGGTACCGGGTACCACATGCAGGACGGCAGATGGCAGACGGCAGATGGCCGGTGCGCATTGCGCATTGCGCATTGCGAGAGGCGAATTGCGCATTGCGCATTGCGCATTGCGGGCATCCATCAGAACGCCCTTCCCATCAGCACGTTCGCGCCCAGTTGGTTCGTCCCGCAGTAGTGGTAGTACATCTTGAGGTCGAAGGGGCCGGCGGCGGGGGTGCCGTCGAGGAGCACCTCGTCGCCGATCACCCGGGAGACGACGGGCATCGGCACGATCTCGTCCTCCGAGCCGGTGCTGACGATGGCGTCGGCCTCTGGCACCGAATAGAACAGGGGGAACGAGTAGCCATCGGCGCCGGCCGCCTCGGACGAGACGACCACGGTCTCGATGCCGGACTGCTCGAGGTACTGGCACGCCAGCATCATGTCGATGGCGGAGTTGCCCCCTCCCTCGGCGGTGAGCACCGCCCCGTCGGCGTCGAGCATCCCGGCGAGCTTGGCCGCCCATCGCGACGAGCGCTCCTTGTCGTCCTGGGTGTAGTTGTGCCCCCGGTTGATGATGATCCCCACGAAGTTGAGATACCGGCCGTGGCGGGCGCGCAGGTCCCAGATGATCGGGTTGTTCTGGTGCAGGTAGGTGGCGTTCTTGTAACAGGAGTACACGTAGACCCCACAGACGATGGCGCCATCCATCACCTCTCCCGGATGGATGAGCGTCGGCACGAGGTTGTGGATGTCTCGACCGTAGAGGAACGTGTCCGCCATCCGACCCTGCCCCTGCAGCTGGTAGAAGTAGACGACATTGGGCAAGGCGGGATCGCGGGTGGAGAAGTCGAAGGTGACGGTGTCGTCCGGCTTGGTGCCGATGGCGGCCCGGGCGAGGAACTCGGCCACCCGGAGTCCCGCCCTGCGGGCGGCATCGTCGTAGTCGTCGTTTTCGACGTCGGGATTCGGGGTCAGCACCAACACGATGTTGCGCACCCGGGAGAACGGGCTGTACACCGAGGTCGGGCCGGACATGTCGACCACCGCTTCACGGGCCTGGAGCAAGCCGGAGAAGGGCTTGGGGTATCTGCTGGAGACGAGGACGCTGACCCCGGCAAGGCGCAGGGTCTCCCCCGATCCCACGGTCGCCATGCCCCCGAGGAACCCGGGGAACACCACGCCGTCGCCGATCTTGGCTCGGGGTTCGACGGCGTCGAGGCAGTGCACGATCCGGACGTCCTCGCCGGGTTGGGCCACTTCGACCTTGGCACCGGCGATCCGGGTGTCCGTGAGCACCAGTCCGGCGATCTGAGCGGCATTCACCGTCAGCACCCCAGCGGCCACACCGGTGGTCGTGCCCAGCCGAACCTCACCGATTTCGACGGTGTGCACCGTGAGCCCGATCGGATGCTTCATCGCCCACCCATCATGCCAATGGTCATACCATCAGACCAAATCGGAACTCAGGCTAGCGCCCGCCGCGGCGTCCGGTGTGGGGGGGCCTGGTGCCCGTTACCCGTTCCCCGTTACCCGT
>CAYYIA010000124.1:0-5711 GCA_964471875.1 uncultured Acidimicrobiia bacterium | reverse complement strand
CGATCGTCACCGAGGTCGGTATGGACGAAGAGGCCAAGGGCTTCTTCCTGTCCGAAGAGGGCGCCGATCCGTTCGAGGGCAACGACCTCGTCGACTGCGCGGGTGCTCGCACCCGCGAGGAACAGCGCGGCGACATGACGTTCTACATCATCGAATGTGACGTCGCGGACATCACCGAGTTCGAGAACACGATGACCAGCACCGAGAACACGATGCTGACCTCGTTCGACATCACCGTCACCGACACGCTGGTGTCGGTCAGCGGTACCGCTTCGGCAGAGGACGCCTTGGGTAGCGAAGTCGAGGGCTTCGACCCGGCGCTGCTCGAGGACTCGATCTCGGCCAACCTCAAGGTGACCCTTCCCGGACGCATCCTCGAACACAACGCCGACTCTCAGAGCGGCAACACCCTGACGTGGGACATCCCCATCCTGGGCGGCACGCTCGACGTCCAGGCCTCGTCGGACCCGTCCGGCACGCCGGCGGGCGGCGGTGGCGGCGGCTTCCCGACCTGGCTGATCGCGGTGATCGCCGTGGTCGTGCTCGGTGGTGGCTACTACCTCTGGACCCAGAACAAGAAGAAGGGCGGCGCGGCCCCGGCCGACACCCCGCCCCCGGCTCCGACCGCGTAGGCGCAGCCGTCCGTGCACCTCGTCGTCGTCGATCTGATCCCGGCCCTCCTCTCGTGGGAGGGCCGGGATCGTTCCGAGGAGCCCAGCGTCGCTCCGGACGCGGCGCACTGTCTCGGCCACCTGTTCGATGCTTTCCAGATGATTGCGGTTGCCGACGCCGCCACCACCTCGGCGTTTCTGCGCCGACATCTCGACCAGCAGGAACTCGCCGGCTACTTCGACATGGTGGTGACGAGCGCCGAACACGGCCCGGTACTCACCGCCCGAGCCATCCGTCGCGTCATTCGGACCGCGGCACCGCGCGAGCGTGGAGTCGTCGTCACCGCCCGCCCGGCGTTGGCGGCCGACCTGCGCCGGTCGAGGATGGCCGTGGTGCTCACCCGCCACGAGGACTTCGAGACCGTGGTGGACGCGGTGTTCGACATCGCCTACGGACGGGTGACGCCGTAGAACGGCGTCCGGTATCAGGTGTCAACCAGCACTGCTGAAACCGATACCTGATCGAGCGCAATCCTCATCCTCTTGTTCGCCTTGCCCTTGCTTTCGGTGCCCACCACGCGGACCGGTCCCACCTCGCGGGTGTTGGCGACGTGGGTGCCGCCGTCGGCTTGTTTGTCGATCGACCCGATCTGGATGACACGGATCGGGTCGACCACCTCGGGGATGAGATTCACCTTGGTGCGGATGAGATCGGGATCGGTGAGCGCGACCGCGCGCGGTATGAACTGCACGCTGATCTCATGGCCGGCCGCAAGGGCGGCATTGACTCGGGCCTCCACCTCCCGCCCGAACTCGACGGTGATGCCATCCAACTCGAAGTCCATACGGGCCTCACCCGGTTCCATGTTGCCACCGGTGACTTTGGCCCCGAAGTCGCCCCACACCACTGCGGAGAGGACGTGCAGCGCCGTGTGGGTTCGCATCAGGCGATGCCGTCGCTCCCAGTCGATGCGGGCGATCACCTCGCTGCCCACCAGAGGAGGATCACCCGCAACCTGGTGGATCACGTTGCCCTCGCGCTTGAAGGTGTCGGTGACGGTCACCGCTCCCCCGTCCCAGGCGAGCACCCCGGTGTCACCTGGCTGGCCGCCACCGCGGGGGTAGAAGACCGTGCGATCGAGCAGCACGCCGTCGGACGTGAGTCCGACCACGGTGGCAGAGCACTCCCGCAGGTAGGCGTCGCGTGCGGCCAGTTCCTCGGTCACGGAGCCTCCCAAGTCGCGAAATCGTACGCTACCCCGTCGTCACCAGCACCAGGGCCGACTCGCCTTCGGCCTCCGCGGTCATCTCCCCGGGGACGTCGTCGGCGAAGCGCACCACCCCGCAGTGGGCGCGGAAGACCTCATCGACGGCCACAGCCGGGTCGCAGTGAAGCCGACCGGAATCGGTGACGAGAACGATCGTCCCGACCGGGGGATCGACATAGGGCGCGATCTCCACCGAGCAGAAGCCCACACGCTCGCGACGCACCACGAGGTCGCAATCGACACCGACCGCTCCCAGCGAGAACGGGGCGCGTCCCGACCACAACGCGAGGACCTCCTCCACCCGACGCCGGTTCACCGAACCGAACACCGGGATCTCCGAGTTCATCATCGAATCCACTGTGGGTCGGACCGCGTTCGCACTTGCCGAGTAGCACCCGCCGGAGACGAGGGCGGTCACCACCCGATCGCGCATCCCAGCGTCCACCGAGACCCCGTACGTGGCCAGCACCGAGAGGTAGTCCTCGAGGAACGGGTCGACGTCGCCGAGCAACTCACCCCACCACTCGACGGCGGTGGCTTCGTCCGGAGCGCAATTCGGGTACCCGTACGTCACTCCGCGCTCGGGCTCCACGTACTCGTCGCGGAGGTCGAACAGGGCGTGACCCCACTCGTGGGTGAGCGTTGCGGCCTGGGATCGGGGATACGACGGGAACACCGCCAGGTAGGACGACGAGAACACCAGGCCCTCCCGTTCGATCGGCACCGGGCCGTCCGGGGTGCTGAACGACGGCCACAGCGCCTCGGACCGGGCGTACTCGCCGGGATACTGGACGTCGAACGCGGTGACCGCGACATCGGGGAGCCCGAAGTCTGGTGGAGGGCGATCCCAGCCCATCGGCGGCGCAGTGTGGTCGAGGGCCCGGGGATGCACGAGCACGTCGTCGAGCATCCACAGATTGAAGGCCTGCCGTGAGGATCGGAGTGGCTCGATGGCGAACGGGCCGTACTGCACCCACCACACCGCACCAGGCTCCGGGTCGGTGACGACGGCGTCGTCGGCCCCAATGGGGAGCGGGCCGTCCCAGCCGAGCAGCGAGCGGATCAACTCCAGGGCCGATTCGGGGTCGGTGGCTCCACTCGGAGCAAACACGACGTTGATGCGATCCGCCTCCAGACGATTCCAGCCGTCGATCACCTCCCGCAAGTGGCCGCGCCCCACCTGGAACCCGACCCCACCCGGCACCTCCTGGCAGCGGAGACGCGACTCGCCCACGCACGGGGTGATCAGGTACCGCCCCACCGGCAAGTCGCCCGTGTCCACCACGAGCGACTCGAAGCTGTCCGCTGCCACTCCGGGCAGGTCGATGGTGGCCATGAGCCGTCCATCATCCCGGGAACGAATGGCGGCAAAGCGAAGTGCCGTCCGCTCCGGACCATCGACCCACAGCGTGAGCGGGTTACCCGGGAACACGTAGGGTTCGCCACCCCACTCGGGACTGAACGAGGCCGACGCCGACCAGGTATCGAGGACCTCGATGATGGCAGCGGCGTCAGCGGCAACCCCCGAGACGACCGGAGTGACCCGCCGCGCACCGGTGGCGTAGTAGACGAACACGGCGCGGCACACCAGGCGATCACCCTGGATGAAGCACGGGGGGTGCTCATCGTTGTCCTCGTCGTACCGCAGGTCGATGTCGGCATGGTGCGGGCCCCACGGATCGAGCGACCGCCCCTCCGGAATGGAGAAGCTGCAGTCGACGTACTGGCCGCCGAGGACCACTGCCGGCGAGCAGGCCCCCGGGCCGACCTCGCTCGCGGTGAGGGGGGAGCCCGACTGGGCCAGGGCCGTCGTGGTGTCGAGTACGCCCGCGACCATGGCGAGCGCGATCGCGGCAGCGGCGACGGAACCTCTCATGGCGTCGGGCGAGTCTACGAGCGCGGAGGCGCTTCGCTGCCCGGCTCCACCTGGGGCGGGTCGAGCAGGCGATCCAGGGGCTCGCCGGATGCCGACTCCTCGATGAGGGCCTCCGAAGCCTCCAGCCATGTCTCCCCGAGCACCCGGGTGCGCCACAGGTGGCCCCCGATGATCTTCACCGTCGACATGACCGGTACCGCGAGCACCACCCCCCAGAATCCGCCGAGGGAGGCGCCGAGGACCAGACCGAGGATGATCATCGCCGGGTGGATCCTCACGGTCGCGCGCAGGACGGTGGGGCTGACGAAGTGGTTGTCCACCTGTTGAACGATCAGCGCCACCAGCCCCGCCCAGGCCGCCGTCTGCAGATCGCGCGTGGCCAGAGCAACGAGCATGCCAAGGCCACCCCCCACCCACGGTCCGACGAAGGGGATGATGTTGAGGATGCCAGCGACCATCCCGATGAGCAGCCAGAAGGGCAACCCGATCGCCCAGAAGCCGACACTCGTCATCACGCCCACGATGAGGGCAACGAGCAATTGGCCGCGAAGGAAGCCTCCCACCGCCAATCCCAGCTCACGGGCGACGAACACCACCTCGGCCCGTTGGCGCGGCGGGATCAGTGAGAGTGTCTTGGCGCGCACCTTGGGGAGATCGAGCAGCAGGTAGAACGCGATCACCGGTGCGAGGAGGAGCAGGAACACCGCCTCGAGCACACTCAGCGTGACATCGGTGATCCGCCCAAGCTGATCCGAGAAGAAGTCGCCCTCGCCACCGGTGAACTCGTCGCGCACCTCGTCATACGAGGGGAAGTCGACATCGGAGAAACCAAGGTCGTCGGCAAAGCCCTCGAGATCGGTGATGAGGTCGTCGTAGATCGTCGGGAAGTTGTCGGCGAGCTCGCCGGCCTGATCCGAGATCGACGGGAACACCAGGAACCCGATGAGGGTGAGCACGCCCATCAAGACGAGATACGAGAGACATGACCCCATCCACCGCGCCATGCCCTTGGCGCTGAGTCGCGTCACCACCGGGTTGAGCATGTAGATGATGGCGATGGCGATGATGACCGGAGGCACCACGATCCAGACCTTGCTCAGGAGCCACATCACGGCTCCGAGGAGTGCCAGGGTGCCAAGCAGGCTCCACGACACCACCCCCAGTCGGCGGATCCGCGACTCGTTCATCGGGGGTTGGCGTCACCGAGGCGCCGCTCCACGCTGCGTCGCTTGGCGTCCTCACGCACCCGGCGGAGGCGGCGGACCGTCATGGGGGCGATCGTATCGGCATCCGGATCATCGATGAGTCGACGCAGCACCTGGTAGTACCGCGTGGCACTGATGTCGAGGTACTCACGGATGGCCCGGTCCTTGGGCCCCGGGTAGAGCCACCAGGACCCTTCGAATTCGAGGATCGAGCGGTCGCTCTCGCTGAGCATGGCGAGGCGGATGGTACGAGGCCACCCCGACGGAATCGGGGATTGTCATGAAGAAGGTGCCAGGTATCAGGTGTCAGGTATCAGGTATCAGACGATCGGAGCCGGGTGCCGGAATCGAACCGGCGACATCCTCTTTACAAGAGAGGTGCTCTACCAACTGAGCTAACCCGGCGCGCCATCAGGGTAGAAGGACGACCAACCGAAGATTCGACATCTGATACCTGACACCTGACACCTGACATGCCTAATGCCTAGTGCCTAATGCCTAGTGCCTAATGCCTGGTGCCTCACTCCGCACCCGCGCCACCTCGTACACCGCCAGCGCGGCCGCTACCGAGGCATTGAGGCTCTCTACCGGGCCGTGGATGGGGATCGAGGCGACCACATCGACGCGATCACGCACCAGGCGGCTCAGACCACCGCCTTCCGCGCCGACGACGACGGCCACCGGCTCGGCAAGAAGGGCCAGGCCAAACAGCGACTGCCGGCCGTCGGCGTCGAGACCGACCGTCCACACC
>CAYYIA010000123.1:0-5727 GCA_964471875.1 uncultured Acidimicrobiia bacterium | reverse complement strand
CCGTCCATGGCCCGTACCCCATGTAGGCCCACACCGACTCACGCTCGGCGGAACCATGGGTGGCGGCGAAGAGCGCTGGTGTGTCACCGTCGGGATCGGGACGACGCAGCACCACGGCGAGACCCCGGATCTCGGATGGGAGCTCTCCCGGAACACCACCGGCGGCAACGGGCTCGCCGCGCGGAAGGTCGTTCATCGGCGGATCACTCCCCGCAGACGACCCTCGGCGTCCACAACGGGCACCTGATCGACATCCGGGGGAATCCGCTCGATGGCGTCTGCCGCCTCATCGTCGCGAACGGACACCGCGGTCTCGATGGCATCCGCCACGGTGCTCCCCACCGACAGGGCGGCGAGGGCGGTGCGGCGCACGATGCCAATGAGATGGCCATCGTCGACCACGGGCGCCACCGTATCTCGCAGGAGGCGGCGCGCCTCGCGGGCCGGCATCGCGGGACCGAAGAACATCGCCTCCTCCATTGCCTGAAAGGCGCGAGTCGGCGCCCGTCGTACGACGACAGCCCCGGCGGGAGCGCGCACGACGAGGCGGCGGCCCGGCCCGAAGAACTGCCGCTGCATCCACGATCCCCCCGGAGCCCCGACCACGAGCAACGACCCCGGGGCGAGCCCGGCAACGAGGTCGCGCGGGTTGTCGGCACGCACCACCTTGGCCGGGAGTGCGGGCACGACCTCGCTCAATTCGGCAAGCACCGCTTCGGCAGCAGGGTCCTCCCGCGGCGATCTCGATCCGGAGGCGAGTGACGCCGGTACCTCGAGCGACCGCCCCATGCGCTCGGCGACCAGAGCGGCAAGTGTGGAATGCGGACCGCCACCGACGGCAGCGACCACGCCGCCAATCGCATCACGCCGCACATCGTGCGGCACCGCCACACTCACCAGCCCGAACGACGTGAGCTTGCGGGCAACGAGCAGGTCGGCGCGCTGGCGCAGGCAGGCGGCCCGCAGATCTCCCTCGACAGGCCGGGCGGCACCGAGGGTGAGCGCCAGTTCGCGGCAGCCGTCGCCGCGTGTCCAGAGCACCCGCCAACCTTCGTCAGGAAAGGTCACGAAGATCGTCCGGCTCGAAAGCGTCGTCCCTGCCCCGGAACTCGGTGCGGCACGGGCACCAAGCTACACCTCGCGCGCACTCGACCGTTCATCTGAGGGCTCCCGGGCCTTCGGCGAGGAGCCGGAGGAACCCTGCCTCGTCGATCATGGGCACGCCGAGTTCTTGAGCCTTCTGCACCTTGGCGGCTCCGGGGGCCTCACCGGCCACGACGACGGTCGTCCGAGCGGAAACGGACGAGGTCACCTTGCCGCCGCGCTCTTCCACCGCCGCCCGAGCGGCCTCACGGGAGAAGCCCTCGAGGGTCCCGGTGATCACGGCGGTCACCCCGGACAGCATCCCGCCGTCGACGCCGATCGGCTCGGGATCGGCGAGATCGACACCGGCGGCGGCGAGCTTGGCGATGAGTCTCCGGTTGGTGCGATCCTTCGTCCAGGCGCGCACCGACTGCACGATCTCCGGACCGATCCCGTCGATCGATCCGATCTCCTCCTCCGTGGCATCGAGCAACGCGGTCATGGTGCGAAACCGCCGCGCCAGGGAACGGGCGACCGTGCCGCCCACCAGCGGGATGCCGAGTGCCGTGATCACGCGAGCGAGCGAGCGGTGGCGGGCGGCGTCGATGGATGCCATGAGGTTGCGCACCGACACCTCACCCCATCCCTCGAGGGCAAGCAGCCGCTCCGGCTTCAGCGTGAACACGTCGGCGGGATCCTTCACCCACCCCTGGGACAGCAACAGATCGACCGTCTTGAAGCCCAGGCCCTCGATATCCATTCCGCCACGCCCGGCGAAGTGGAACAGGTACTCACGAATCCGGAACGGACAGCTGAAGCCCCCGCTGCACCGCGCCACGGCTTCACCCTCGTTGCGCACGATGGGATTGCCGCAGAACGGACACGCCGTCGGCATCTTCCACTTCTTCTCCTTGCCGGTACGCGCCGCCACCACGGGGCCGACGACCTCGGGGATGACGTCACCGGCACGCCGCACCACGACGAGATCACCGATGCGGAGGTCCTTGCGCGCGATCTCGTCCTGGTTGTGCAGCGTGGCGTTGGTGACCGTGGCTCCGCCGACGAAGACCGGTTCGAGCACCGCGTACGGGGTGACGGCACCAGTGCGGCCCACATTCACCTCGATCGACCGCAGTCGCGTGGTGCGCTCCTCGGGAGGGAACTTGTAGGCAACGGCCCAGCGCGGCGACTTGGCGGTGAACCCCAACTCCCCCTGTTCGGCGAGGGCATCGACCTTGATGACCACGCCGTCGGTCTGGTACCCGAGGTCGTGGCGACGGGTCTGGGCACGCTCCACATAGGCGATGACCCCGTCGAGGTCGGCGACGTGCTCCGACGCAGGGTTCACCGGGAATCCGGCTGCCTTCATCCACTCGAGGCTCTCGGTGTGTGAGGCGAAGCGCAGCCTGCCCTCGATGAACCCGACCTGGTAGATCCACAGCGAGAGCCGCCGTGACGCCGTGATCGCCGGGTCCTTCTGTCGTACGGCTCCGGCAGCAGCGTTGCGAGGATTCACGAAGGCTCGCTCTCCGGCCGCCTCCTGGGCGCGATTCAACTCGTCGAAGGCGGCGTCGGTCATGTACACCTCGCCGCGTACCTCGACGACCGGCGGAGCCGAGTCGCCGAACATCACCAGGGGCAACTGCCCCACGGTACGGAGGTTGGGAGTGACATCCTCGCCGGTGACCCCATCACCTCTGGTGGCGCCGCGTACGTATCTCCCGTGTTCATAGGTGAGGGAGATGGCGATGCCATCGATCTTCAACTCGCAGGCGTAGCCCTTGGGGGAATGACCGAGTGCCCGCACCAGCCGGGCTTCCCAGGCGCGCACGTCCGCCGTCGATTCGACGTTGTCGAGGGAGAACATGCGCTCGCGATGCGTCGCCGGGGCGAACAGGCCGAGCGGTACCCCACCGACGCGCTGGGTGGGCGAGTCGTCGGTGATGAGCGACGGATCAGCCTCTTCGAGCGCCACCAACTCGCGGTAGAGGGCGTCGTACTCGGCATCGGAGATCTCGGGTTCGTCGAGCACGTAGTAGCGATGGCCGTGATGGCGCAGCAGCGCCCGCAACTCCGCGGCGCGCTCGCTGGTCATGCCGCTTCCGTGGCGCTGATGGTGCCACCCCCGAGAACCTCGTCGCCGCGATAGAAGACCGCCGCCTGACCCGGAGCCACCGCCTCCTGAGGAGAGGCGAACACCACTCGCCAGTCGTCGCCGATCGGGTCCAGGCGAGCGGCGGCGGGATGGGACCGATAGCGCACCTTCACCTCGACCTCCGTGCCCGGAGCCACCGGAGCGGACACGAAGCCGACCCCCGAAACCCGGCACGCCCGCACTTCGAGAGCGGTTCGCGGTCCGACCCGCACCGTGGCGGCGGCCGGGTCGACCCCCAGGACGTAGCGCGGCTCGCCGAGGGCGACGCCCAGGCCCTTGCGCTGGCCGATGGTGAACCCGCTGACGCCGTCGTGGCGGCCGACGACCACACCGTCACCGTCGACGATGTCGCCGGGGCGTTCCGGAAACCGCTCACGCAGGAAGGCGCGGTAGTCGCCATCGACGAAGCACAGGTCCTGGCTGTCGGGTTTGGCGGCGGTTCGAAGTCCGAGGCGAGCGGCATGAGCCCGAACCTCGGTCTTGGTGAGGCCGCCAAGGGGGAATCGAACCCGTCCCAGGTCTGCTGAGGTGAGCATGTGCAGCACGTACGACTGATCCTTGGTGGGATCGGCGGCGGTGAGCAGGATCGGGCTGCCGTCGCGAGATCCCACCCGGGCGTAATGGCCGGTGACGAGGACCTCACAACCGAGAGCCTCGACCCGATCGAGCAGGGCGCCGAAGCGCACCCGACGATTGCATTCCACACAGGGGTTGGGGGTGAGCCCGGCCGCGTAGCCCGCGACGAAGCGGTCGACCACTGCGGCGGTGAACTCCTCCACCCGATCGAGCACGTAGTGGGGCACCCCGAGGCGGGCGGCGACCCGTCGGGCATCCTCGGCGTCGGCAACGGTGCAACACCCCGCGGTGGGGAGGCGGCCATCGGCACCCACCCACTGCTTCAGCGTCACCCCGACGACCTCGTGTCCCGCCTCGAGCATGAGGGCCGCAGCGACACTGCTGTCGACGCCACCGGACATCGCCACCAGGGCTCTCATCGCAATGCCTCCACGGCAGCCGCCAAGGCCGCCGCCGCGGTGTCGCCGTCTTCGGGCCGGGTGTTCCATCCGAAGCTGAAGCGGACACACTCGGCGGCATGCTCCGACGGCATCCCCATCGCGGTGAGCACGTGCGAAGGCGTCATCGCTCCGCTGTGGCAGGCCGATCCGGCCGAGGCGGCGACACCGGCGGCGTCGAGACGAACGAGCAGCGTCTCGGCATCGACCCCGGGGATGCGGAAGTGGCTGTGCTGCACGAGACGATCGGCACCACCAAGGGTGAAGACCGTATCGGGAATCGACACCATCACGCGCGACTCGAAGCGAGAGCGCGCCTCGCCGACATCGGCGACGAAGCGCTTGCGGTCGAGCGCCGCCGCCTCGAGCGCGGCCACCGCTCCGACGATCCCGGCGACATTGTGCGTGCCGCTGCGCCGGCCGAGTTCCTGACCGCCACCGTGCACCACCGCTTCGAGATCGATACCGGGGCGAAGGGCCAAGATGCCGACCCCCGTCGGACCACCCAGCTTGTGCGAAGCAACGGAGAGAAGATCGACGCCGTACTCGTCGAGCGTCGCCTCGCACGAGACCGCCGCTTGGACCGCATCGGTGTGCACCAGCACGCCCCGCCCCGCCAGCGCCTCAGCCACTGCGCGAATGGGCTGGAGGGCACCGGTCTCGTTGTTCGCCGCCATCACCGATACCACCGCGGTCGACGGAACCACGGCGGCGGCGAGGCGCTCCGGGTCGATGATCCCGAACCGGTCCACCGGGACGACGGCGAGCGGACAACCCAGGCGTTCGAGAAAGCGAGCGGTGTCGAGGACGGCTTCGTGCTCCACCGCGGTGGTGACCACACCGCCCCGCCGACCGCCGGCGAGGGCGACGCCGGCGACACCCAGGTTGTCGGACTCGGTGCCGCCACCGGTGAAGACGATGTCGAGAGGATGGGTGGCGCCGAGGACGGCGGCGGCTCGCTCCCTGGCGTCCTCCAGGGCGTTCTTGGCATCGCGGCTGACGGCGTGCATCCCCGATGGATTGCCAAATCGGCCCTGGAGATAGGGGGCCATGGCATCGGCCGCCTCGGGACGGAGGGGGGCGCTGGCGGCGTGATCGAGGTAGAGCACCCCCCCAGTATGCCGACCGCCGGTGACCAGAAAGGGCGGTCGGAGACCGTCACGCATCCGGCAGGACGTCGTCGGCCGGGCCGACAACGGTGGCGGTGAGGAAGGTCTCGAGCGCCTCGCGATAGCCCACCGGGTCGACGTTCCAGGTCTCGCCGTGGCCGGCCCCCGGCACGACCACGAGCGTCGCATTCGCCGCAGCCGCGGCGTAGGCCGCGCTCGCCGCCAGCGGATACCGCCCGTCGCCGTCGCCATGCAGGATCAACAGCGGGAGCGCCTGATCTGCCGCCGTGGCGAGGTGATCGAGTCCCGCCCAATCGATGCCGAATCGGAAGGTGGCCACCGCCTTCGCCCAGCCGACGAGGAACCC
>CAYYIA010000122.1:0-5775 GCA_964471875.1 uncultured Acidimicrobiia bacterium | reverse complement strand
GGACCGATCGACTCGACGACGACGACGTCGCCCGTCTGCACGCTGCGGCGCGCGCGGTGCTCACGGAGTGGACCGATCGCCTGCGATCCGAGGTCGGCGAGGGTTTCCCCGAGAAAGTCACCGCGTTCCACGAGGCCATGGCGGTGCACGGCCGATTCGGCAAGCCCTGTCCGGTCTGCGGCGCCCCGGTGCAGCGCATCGTGTACGCCACCAACGAGACCAATTACTGCCCCGGCTGCCAGACCGGCGGCAAGATCCTCGCCGACCGAGCCCTCAGCCGGCTGCTGAAGGAGGACTTTCCGCGGACCCTGGAGGAGTTGGAGTAGGCACCAGGCACCAGGCACTAGGCACTAGGCACTAGGCGTTGGGCGGCTCCGGCTGGTGCCTGGTGCCTAGGACCTGGTGCCTTCCTTGTACCACTCGATCGTCTTGGTCAGGCCTTCGCGGAGGGTGGTCCACGCCGACCAGCCGAGCTCCTTCTTGGCCCGGGAGGCGTCGACCACCGAGCGATACACGTCACCCGGCTTGGCCGGGGCGTGATCGGCCCGGGTAATGAAGCCGATCAGCTCGGCCATCGTGTCGTACAGGGCTCCGATCGACACTTCAGCGCCCGTCCCGACGTTCACCATGAGACCGTCGCCGGCGTCGGCGGCGCGGACGAAGGCGTCGCACACATCGCCGACATAGACGAAGTCACGGGTCTGGCTGCCATCGCCGAAAATCACCGGACGCCTGCCCCCGAGCATCGCCTGGGCGAAGATGGCAACGACCCCGCCCTCGAGCGAGGCATCCTGTCTCGGTCCGTAGACATTGGCCAGAGCGAGCAGCGAGTACTGCAGTCCGTGGACCTCCTGGTACCACCGGAAGTAGTCCTCCACGATCTTCTTCGAGATCCCGTAGGGAGAGGCGGGCCGCTTCACCGCCGTCTCCTTCACGGGAAGCCGGGCACCGTCGCCGTAGACGGCACCACCCGACGACGAGAAGCACACCTTGCGGGCGCGCGCCCGATGGGCGGCGGCCAGCACGTTCAGGGTGCCGACGACATTCACCTCGGCGTCGTGGATGGGGTCCTCCATCGACGGACGGACCTTCGACTGTGCGGCGAGGTGAAAGATCACCTCGGGGCCGAACTTCGCGAAGACATCGGACAGTTCTGTGGAACGGATGTCGGTCACGTGGACTGCGGCCCCGCGGCGTCGCGCTCCGGCGAGATGCTCCATCTTGCCGGAGGTGAGGTCGTCCACCACTAGTACGTCCCACTCGCGGTCGAGGAGCACGTCAGTCAGGTGGCTGCCGATGAATCCGGCGCCTCCCGTGACGATGGCCTTGCGTTTCATGGATTACCTCACTTGGGCGGCCGGAACGTGACGCTGCCCGGAGCCAGCACCGCGCCGGGTGCAACTCGCATTCCCTCATCGACCTCGCAGCCATCGCCGAGTGACGCGCCCGGCCCGATCACGGAGGCGCCGGTCACGATCGACCCCGTGCCGATCCGGGCGTCGTGGCCGATGATGGCATCGCGCACGACTGCGCCCGATTCCACCACGGCTCCGGGCATGACCACCGCCTCTTCGATGACCGCGCCCGCTCCAACGCTGGCCCCCTCGCCGATCCATGACCAAGCGCCCCCTTGACGACCGGCGACCTGTGCCCCCGCAGCCTCGTGCTGTGCGAGCCGGTGGAGCGCCGAGTCGCCCCGATGCACCGCGGCGTGAGCCGCCAGGTAGAGCCGTGGCGTCCCGATGTCGATCCAACGGCCGGACAGGACCACGCCACGCGCCGCGCCGCTGGCCGCGAGGTCGGGAAACACCACCCGCTCGAAGGACAGACGTCCCTCCGGATAGTCGGCGAGGGCCTCTCGGGACAGCGAGTACATGCCGGCGTTGACGGTACGCGCGGGAGCCTGGGTGATGGGCGGCTTCTCGACGAAGCGCAACACCACTCCTGCGCTGTCGGTCACCACGACGCCGTACGCCGAGGTGTCATCGACTTCGATGAGTGCCAGCGCGGCGGTTCCTCCGCTCGACATCAGCGGGGTGAGATCGGCTTCGACCACGACATCACCGTTCAGCACCAGGAACCGATCGTCGAGGCGCTCGAGGATGGCGCGCACCGGCCCCGCGGTGTCGAGGGGTTCCTCCTCGATCGCCAAGCGCACGGTGAGCCCAGCGCGCGGCGCCGCCGCGTACCGCTCCCAGGCACCGAGGAGGTCGCGTCCAATGGCGAGGAACACCTCCTCGACACCGACGGCAGCGAGCTGGCGTAGCTGGTACTCGACGAACGGGATGCCTCCGAGCGGGAGCAGGCCCTTGGGTGTATCCGAAGTGAGCGGCCACATGCGCGTGCCGCGGCCGCCGACCAGGAGGACCGCCTGACGGATGGAAAGGGGTGGGTTACCCGGTCGGGGCATCGGCCCCGACGATAACCACGACCTCGACGCCGACCGGGGTTCTTCCCACGATCACCTCGCCGTACCCGAGGGCATCGACCACGGCCTGCGCCAACGCGAGATTGGCTGCGCCGGCCACGACTTCGGTGACGCGGTAGTCGCTGCGAACCGAGTCCTGCGTGCCGACCACCTCGAAGCCCTCGCCGGCGAGAACCTCGGCCACCGCGCTCGCCGAGCCGGGTATCCCGTTCCCGTTGTGCACTTCGATGCGTGACTCACGGTCCACCGTCATCGGATCGCCGTTGGCGAAGGCGTCGATCACGTTCGAGGCGTCGGGCTCGGCGCGAACCACGTAGGACGTGCCGTTCTCCTCGAAACCCTTCACGGGGAGCGTCATCGACTCGACATCGGAACCGCTGATGCCGCGCATCGACCAGGCGAGTTGCACGATCTCCGCGGCGTCGAACTCGCTGTCGACGGAGACGAACCCACCCAGCGCATCGAGGAGGTTCTGGAAGCCCCCGATCGACGTGGGGCGATCGACCTGGGTGAGGATCGCCAGGAGCACATCCTGCTGCCGTCGTGTCCTGCCGATGTCGTTGGCATCGACGCTGACCCACTCGCCGTCGCGCAGCTCCTGATACTTCCGGCTGCGGGCATACGACAACGCAGTGAAGCCGTCGAGCACCTGGGTGCCGGCATCCACTTCGAGACCCGATGAGAGGTCGCGGGCCGGATAGGGAAACGTCAGCCGGATACCACCGATGGCGTCGATGATCCCGGCGAACCCGGAGAACTCGACTTCGAGGTAGTGGTGGATCGGCAGACCGGTTTCGGCTGCGATCGCACCGACCAGGTCACCGGCACCGTTGGCGAAGGTGGCGTTGATCCGACCCACGCGACCGTCGTAATCGACTCGCAGATCTCGGGGGATGGAGAGCAACTGCATGCGGCCCGAGTCGGGGAGGACCTGCATCAGGATCATCACATCCGACCGCTGACCGCCGGCGTAGCCGAAGTTGGTGAGGTCTTCGAGGTTCTCGCGGCTGTCGCTACCCACCAGGAGAAAGGTGCGGGGTTCGCCGGGATCGGAGGCGTCGAGCGAGAGATCGCTCGACGGGATGGTCGACACGGACGACGAGACCTTGTTGGCGGCCCACCAGACCACACCGACGGCACCGAACACCACGACATTGGCAGCGACCAGGAAGATGACGATCGCTCGCTTGCCTCCACGCTTGGCGGGCGCCGGTGGAACCGGCGGCGACACGCGGGGGTACGAGGGCATGGTCATGGCGGGACTGTCGTTATAGCACCGGTGGGGCGCTGTGCAGCCGTCAGCCCTTCGGCGGGTGCCTCAGACGGCTCCGAGGTGCCGATCGAGGAACGCGATCAGCCGGGTGTGGGAGTCGGCGGCGGCGGCCGCGGAGTACTCCGGCGAGGCGTCATCCCAGAAGCCGGGCCCTGAACCCCGATAGGTGACCCAGTGGCCGCCGGCCCCCGGCGCGTCGTCGACACCGAGCACGAGCGCCGCCGTCGGCCCCGCAAGCCGGTCCGGGACCGGTTGCGGTGAGAGCAGCACCAGCGGCAGGCCATGCTCGCCGGCGCCTGCGATCGCCCACTCCGATCCGGTGCCGATGCCGATGACGGCCCGCCGATCACGCCGGGACCACTCTGCCCAGGCACCACCCAGGGCGTCGATCGCGGCGGTGAGTTCGGCCCGGGTTGCGGGCGGCACCACCGCGGCATAGCCGTGGCGGGCGAGAAATCGCGCCAGGGTGCGCTCGGCACTCGTGGCTTCGCCACCATTGGTGATGACGACCGCGGGATGCTGATCGACGGCATCGGGGCGGGCGAGATACCCGGTGCGGTGGGGCGGCGCTGCCATGGCATGGTGCCCGTAGAGGATCGACACGCGGCCTTCACCTGTGATCACGGTCACGGATACACCTCCACCATTGAGGCTAGCCGTCGCACTCCGGGTCCCTCCGGGTGCGAACCAGTCGCACCGCGCCTGAGGTGAGCACCACCTCGCGATCTGCCGTTCGCACCACGAGGCCCCCCTCGAGGGTGATGCCGATCGCCGTGCCCTGTCCCGCGGGTTCCCACGAGATGTCCTCGCCCAGCGTCACACACCGTGCCACGTACTCGGCATGGCCCCACAGGTCGGGTCCCGCGGCGGCTCGCTCCAGGACCCGCCGAGCCCATGCCTGTCCCGCGCCGCGTGCCGCCTCGTCGCCGGGATCGATGTCTTCGAGGGCCGTGATTCCGGGGGGAGGCTGTGGCCAATAGAGATTGAGACCGAGACCGGCGACCACGAGATTGCCGAATCGCTCGGTGAGGATGCCACCGGCCTTGCCGCCGGCAACCACGACGTCGTTGGGCCACTTCAGGCCACCCTCGGGGCCGATGACATCCATCGCCGCAAGGCCCGCAACGAGGCTGAGCCGGGCAAGCGCCGACTCGGGCCAGTCGGGCTCCCAGGCGAGCGACACGGCAACGGCACGCGGGGCCGACTCCCAGGTGGCACCGGTCCGCCCCCTTCCGGCTCGTTGTGCCGCAGCAATGACCACCAGCGGATCGCCCGAGAACCGTTGCCGCGCCTCATCCTGGGTGGATTCCACGACCTCGAGGGCAACGAGCGTGAAGGGTGTAGCCATATCGGGTCTCCGCGGAGTCGAACCAAGGCGCATCCAGGCGGGCCGGAAGCCGGTGTTCCGGCCATGAACCGTTGGCCTGCGCCGTGACCGACCATACTCCGGGGAGCCAATGAGCACCGAGGAGCAAATCGAACGACTGCGCCGGCTCCGCGAGGAGCACGAGCACGCCGGCAGCCAGCGGGCGGTCGACAAACAGCATGAGGCGGGCAAGATGACCGCCCGCGAGCGCATCGACACCCTGCTCGACAAGGGTTCGTTCGTCGAGATCGACATGTTCGTGCGCCACCGCGCCCGCGGCTTCGGCATCGAGGACCGTCGGCCCCCCGGCGACGCGGTGATCACCGGCTGGGGGACGGTGGACGGCCGGCCGATCTTCGTCTTCGCCGAGGACTTCACCGTGTTCGGCGGCTCACTGGGCGAAGCGGTGAGCGAAAAGATCTGCAAAGTGATGGACCTGGCGATGAAGACGGGAGCACCCCTCGTCGGACTGAAGGACTCGGGAGGTGCCCGCATCCAGGAGGGAGTCTTCGCGCTCGACGGCTACGGACGCATCTTCCAACGCAACGTCATGGCCTCGGGCGTCATCCCGCAGATCTCGGTGATCATGGGCCCGTGTGCGGGTGGTGCGGTCTACTCGCCGGCGATCACCGACTTCGTGTATCAGGTCGAAGGCACGTCGCACCTCTTCATCACCGGCCCCGACGTCATCAAGGCAGTGACCGGCGA